>CAYZYM010000051.1:0-2023 GCA_964482595.1 uncultured bacterium
TGAATTTGTTATCAACCAAGTTGTTGAAACCAATTCTTGCTGGATTGTCAACAGGGATGATTGTCTATTTGGTAAAACCATATATCTTTGAATCAGGTTATTTTGATTATCATTCCTCTGTATTGTATCTTATAATTTATCTTTTGTTGGGAGCATTCTTTATCCTGTTAGTCTATATGATATTAATATGGATATTGAGATTAGATGATGAAGACAAAGATATAGTGCAAGTCATTACTAACAAGCTATTGAATAAATAATGAATAAATATCTTTTACTATTCTTTTATTTCTTAGCAGTGGCAATTTTATTTTACCCTGTCATTTTTCAAAACAACACTTTTGGTTCTGGAGATACACTCAATCCATATGCTATTAATCATATACTAGATATATATAAAGATAAAATAGGGCAGTGGCCTTTATGGCAGCCTTGGATTTTTTCTGGAATGCCAACAGTTGAGGCTTTTACCTATATTAATCAGTTATATATTCCTACTGCTATACTAACTTGGTTAGGATTTTCTGATAATGGCATCCAATTTCTTCATCTGATTTTTTCTGCAATGGGTATGTATCTATTAATGAATCAATTTAAAATGAATTCGTTGATATCTTTTTCAATTAGTCTATTATGGATGCTAAATCCATTTTTAATCACTATGGTTGTTTTTGGGCATGGCAGTCAAATGATGACCGCAGCTTATATTCCTTGGATTATTTATGCTATCAACAATTTATCTCGCGATGCATCCCTAAGAAATGCATTGATTCTTGCGTTATTAATTGGTTTGCAGCTCCAAAGAGGACATGTTCAGATAGCTTATTATTCTTGGATGTTATTTGGCGCTTATTTTTTATACCATGATTGTTATTATTTCAAAAATAAGGTCATAAACTATAAATATATCATTTCCTTTCTTGTTGCGTGCATAATTGGTTTTCTTTTATCCTCGCATATATATTATCCATCACTAGAATACACATCTGAATCAATTAGATCTGGCGGAATACTAGGTTATGACTATGCAACAAATTGGTCAATGCATCCTAAAGAGTTAATTACCTATCTTTTTCCTTATTATTATGGATTTGGAGGAGAAAATTATTCTGGATTTATGCCATTTACCGATTATCCAAATTATGTTGGATTTTTTGTAATATTATTTGCGGCATTATCTTTTTTAAATCTTGATAGTCGAAGAATATTTTTTGGATCAATCTTATTTTTATCTATCCTGCTTTCATTTGGAAAGTATTTTAGTATTATTTTTGACCTATTCTATAATTTTTTCCCATTTTTTGACAAATTCCGTGTTCCAAGCATGATTTTGATTCTAAGCAACTTCTGTATCTATATATTAGCAGGATTTGGCTTGGTAGATCTGGTAGAACGATTCAAATTAAAAGATATTAAGGCCAAATATCTTATTCTTACATTTTTAGCTATTTCTGTTTTAGATATTTATAGAATTGATACCAATATTATCAATCCTGATAAAAATTCAGGGCAAAAATCACAATTAATCTCTAATGAAAAATTTGATTCTTTTTTTGTTGAAGATGAATTAACTAATTTTTTAAAGAATGATTCTGGTTTGTATAGAGTATATCCTGTAGGACCTCTTTTTCAAGATCCAAAACTCAAATTTCATGGAATTCAATCTGTTGGAGGTTATCATCCTGCAAAATTCAGACACTATAATGACTTGTTAAATAATTCTAATAACCTACTTTCATTTCCCATTCTAAAATCTCTAAATGTGAAGTATTTGTTGAGCCCATTTGAAGTATCGCATGATCAAATTGAAATGATTGATACAGTTCCTTATAGTTCTATAATGGGAAATATGGATTTAAAAATTTATAAGATTAAAGATAGTCTTAATAGGGCATGGTTTGTAAAAAGAACCATTAAAGAAGACGATAATTTATACAATTACCTTAACTCAAGCGCATTTAATCCAGAAGATGTTGCCGTTGTCAACGATTTAGATGCACAAAGCTTCAGTAAAGGAGAAATT
>CAYZYM010000052.1:0-6867 GCA_964482595.1 uncultured bacterium
CATCAAGAACTCTTAATGATCTTTCAACTTCCATGGTGAAATCTACGTGCCCAGGAGTATCAATTAAATTAACACGATGATCGTTCCAGTAAAATGTTGTAGCAGCTGAAGTGATAGTAATTCCTCTTTCTTGTTCTTGAGCCATCCAGTCCATAGTCGCTGCACCATCATGAACTTCTCCAATTTTGTGAGTTTTGCCAGAATAATACAACATTCTCTCAGTAAGAGTTGTTTTTCCTGCATCAACATGCGCCATAATTCCAATATTTCTTACGATTTTTAAATCAGTAGACACTATCTCCCCCCTCTACCAAAATGAGCAAATGCCTTGTTCGCTTCAGCCATACGATGAGTATCTTCTTTCTTTTTTATTGCATTACCTTCATTATTTGATGCTGCAATAATTTCACTGGCTAGACGATTTGACATGTTGGTTCCAGACTTATTTCTCGCACTCTCTATAATCCAAAGAGATGAAAGATAAAATTGCCTGCTCGATGGAACCTCAATTGGAACTTGATACGTTGCACCGCCAATTCTTCGTGATTTGACTTCAACATGCGGAGCGGCATTATTTAAAGCTTTTTTAAAAATATCTACAGGATCTTTTTTAGTTTTTTCTTCAACAATGTCAAGTGACGTATAAAATATTTTTTCGGCAATTCCTTTCTTGCCTTTTTTTAATAAATAATTAATAAATTTAGATACTTCTAAATCATTGAACTTTGGATCAGGATTAATAGATCTTTTTTCTGGTCTTCTTCTTCTCATTCTTAGCTCTTAGGTTTTTTAGCTCCATAACGTGATCTGCTTGTTTTTCTGTCATTTACTCCAGCAGTATCCAATGAGCCACGAACTATATGATAACGACCACCTGGAAGGTCCTTAACTCTTCCCCCTTCAATCAAAACAATTGAGTGTTCCTGTAGATTATGTCCTTCCCCTGGTATGTATGCTGTTGCTTCAATCCCATTCGTTAATCTAACTCTTGCAACTTTTCTTAATGCAGAATTAGGTTTTTTAGGTGTAGTAGTATATACACGAGTGCACACACCTCTCTTTTGAGGACTGTTCTCCAGTGCTCTACTGGCCGATTTCTTAATCGTTCTTTTTCTACTTTTTCTTATTAACTGGTTTACTGTTGGCATATTTTTCCCTTCAATAAATACAAAAAACGTCGAAATATATCGTTATAAGACAGAAAAAACAAATGTTTTCTCGAACGCGTAGGATAAGTCTAATTAGATATGTAAATCAATTAGATAAAGATTACAAGTTTTCTTCTTCAACTGTTATATCTTGCAGGTCAGGAAAACCTGTTCCTGCTGGAATTAATCTTCCTATTGCAACATTTTCTTTCAAACCTAATAAATGGTCTGTTTTAGATGCAGTAGCTGCATCAGTCAGCACACGAGTTGTTTCCTGGAAAGAAGCAGCAGATATAAAGCTTGTTGTATTTAATGAAGATTGAGTAATACCCATAAGAATAGGACCAAATTTTGCAGGTTTAGCCTTATGAAATTTGATTAAATTTTTGTCCTTCTCTTTTAGTTCTTTATTGAGATCTTTTGCTTCATTTTGAGATATGAGAATACCAATTTCTAAATTAGAATCTCCAGATTCATCGATTACAACCATTCCTTTCATTCTATCATTCTCATCAAATAAAGTAGATTTATCTAGTCTTTCTCCATGTAGAAATTTTGTGTCTCCTTTATCGCTGATAACCACTTTTTTCATCATTTGATTCACAATTATTTCAATATGTTTATCATTAATACCAACGCCTTGCAATCTATAAACTTCTTGAATTTCATTAACAAGATATTCTCTTACCGCATTAGGTCCCAATATACTTAGAATATCAGATGGTGAAATTGCACCTTCGCATAAAGGAGTGCCAGCGCTAATAAAATCACCTTCATGCACAACAACATGTTTTCCGTAAGGAATTTTATAGACAATCTCTTCCCCTTTTGAAGGAATAACGGAAACTTTTCTGATTCCTCGTTTCATCTCTCCAAAATGTACTGTGCCATTAATTTCTCTAACTACAGCAGGATTTGCAGGTTTTCTTGCTTCAAATAATTCTGCTACTCGAGGTAAACCGCCAGTAATATCTCTTGTTTTACCGATATCCTTCTGTATTTTAACTAAAGTTTGACCCTTGGAAACTTTTTGAGCATCATTAACAACTAAAGTAGCTTTTACAGGCAGAATGGTCCCACCTGATAGCAAGTCACCTTTTTTATCAGGTTTGCTATAAATTTCAATCTGAGGACTTAGTCTTCTGTTTTTAGATTCAGTAACAACTTTTTGCTTTTTACCGCCTTCAACAGCTTCTTCATGGTATGTATCCCCTTCGATAAAATCTTTCATACTGATATAACCAGATTGCCTAGCAAGAATAAGGTCTGTGTATGGATCCCAAGAAAAAAGGGTGTCTCCTTTTTTAACTTTTCCTTCATCTGAAACATTCACATTCGCACCGTAAGGAATATTAGATTCATCCAAAATATTACCTTTAGAATCAATGATAGCTAACTTTCCGTCTCTAGACATACATCTTGTAACTTTGTCTCCATCTTCATCAACAGTTGAAGCTGATTCATATTGATCATTAAATTGGATTTTACCATTAAATTTTGCTCTCATATCTGATGCTTCAACAATTCTAGTTGCAGTCCCTCCGATATGGAAAGTTCTTAACGTTAGCTGAGTGCCTGGTTCACCTATACTTTGAGCTGCTATAATACCGACAGCTGTGCCGTTATTCACTAGTTCTCTTCTAGTTAAGTCCCAACCATAACATTGAGCGCAAACGCCTCTTCTTGTTTCACATGTAAGAACAGATTTAATCTTAACAGTTGATATATTATTTTCAGAAATAATTGAAGCTTTTTCTTCATCAAATATTTCTCCTGCCTTAATAACTTTATTACCATCAATAACAATATTTTCTGATGAAGTTCTTCCTAATATTCTTTCAGAAAGAGGCTCAATAACTTCTTCTCCTTCTTTTAAATCTGAGATTGTAATACCATTAATTGTTTTACAATCATCTTTAGAAATAACTACGTCCTGTGCAACATCAACCAATCTCCTAGTCAAATATCCTGCATCCGCAGTTTTTAATGCAGTATCCGCTAATCCTTTTCTTGCACCATGGGTTGATATGAAATATTCCATGACAGAAAGACCTTCTTTAAAGTTAGACATAATTGGATTTTCTATAATTTCTCCACCGCCAATCATAGACTTTCTCGGTTTTGCCATCAATCCTCTCATCCCAGCTAACTGTTTAATCTGGTCTGTGCTACCTCTAGCACCTGAATCAGCCATCATAAAGACAGAGTTAAAACCTTCTTTATCTGCTTTGATACCTTTCATCATTTCATCTTTAACATCATTTGTAGCTTTTGTCCAAATATCAATAACTTTATTATACCTCTCACCTTCGGTTAAGATATGTCTATTGAATCTAGCTTGAACTTTTTCTACTTCTTTTCTAGCTTGATTAATTATTTCATTCTTTGTGTCTGGAATAAGAATATCAGTAATTGATATTGAAGTTCCACTCTTTGTAGCAATTGAGAAACCTAAATGTTTAAGACTATCTAACAATTTAACGGTTTTATCATTGCCTGCCTTAACGAATGAATCACCAATAATGTAACTTAATTTTTTCTTTGAAATCATCTCGTTATAGTAATCTAGCTCGGAAGGAATAATGCTATTAAAAATAGCACGACCAACTGTGGTATCTTTATGCCATTGACCATCATGTCTTACATTTACAATAGCATGCAAGTCCACTTTTTTGTTTTCATAGGCAATTTTAACCTCATCAATAGATCCAAATATTTTTCCTTCACCTTTTTGCTTTTCTCTTTTGCTTGTAAGATAATAACATCCAAGAATCATGTCTTGAGAAGGTAAAGTAATTGGTCTTCCGCTAGCAGGATGTAAGATATTTTGACTTGCCATCATTAAAACTCTAGCTTCTAACTGAGATTCTATTGATAAAGGAACATGCACAGCCATTTGATCTCCATCAAAGTCAGCATTAAATGCAGAACATACTAATGGATGAACTCTAATAGCTTTCCCATCTATTAAAACAGGTTGGAATCCGATAATCCCTAGCCTATGCAAGGTTGGAGCTCTATTTAAAAGAACTGGATGATCTTTTACAACATTTTCTAAGATTTCATAGACAATTTTTTCTTTATTTTCAATCATTAGTTTTGCACTTCTAGGAGTTGCTGACAGGTCTCTTCTCGTAAGTTCTCTAATAAGATGTGGCTTAAAAAGTTCTAGAGCCATATTCTTAGGAATTCCACATTCAGTCATATTTAATTCAGGACCAACAACAATTACAGATCTTCCAGAATAGTCAACACGCTTTCCAAGAAGATTTTGTCTAAATCTACCTTGTTTTCCTCGTAACATGTCAGAAATTGATTTCAAAGGACGCTTCGAACCACTTCTAATAGCAGTTTTTCTTTTTGTGTTATCAAAAAGTGCGTCTACAGATTCTTGAAGCATTCTTTTTTCATTTCTTAATATCACTTCAGGAGCTTGAATATCCATCAATTGTTTCAAGCGATTATTTCTTATAATAATTCTTCTATATAAATCATTAAGATCGCTTGCGGCAAATCTTCCTCCTTCAAGAGGAACTAAAGGTCTTAATTCTGGAGGCATAACTGGCAAAATTGATACAACCATCCATTCTGGCTTATTTGTACGATCTTCAGCAAAATCTTTAATAACTTTTAATCTTTTTAATGCATCTTCTTTCTTTTGTCGAGATTTGGTTGTATTACTTATGAGTTCAAGTTCATTTTTTAAATCTAATAAGTCGATTTCGGCTAATGCATCTTTAATGCCTTGACCTCCCATGGACGCATAAAAGTATGATTCTTCTTCTCTTTCCTCTTGAGAAACAACTTCATATCCAAATTCAGATTCCATTTTGAAATATTCTTCTTCATCAATTAGGTCAAATTTTTTCCATTTACTTTTTCCAGGATTAATAACAAGATAGTTCTCATAATACACCACGCTTTCTAATTGTTTAGCGCTCTTTCCTAGTATATAACTCAATTTACTTGGAATGGATTTTAAGAACCATATATGAACAACAGGAACAGCTAAAGTTATATGTCCCATTCTATTTCTTCGAACCTTCTTTGTTGTTACTTCGACACCGCACCTATCACATATAATTCCTCTATATCTTATGCCTTTATATTTTCCGCAATGACATTCAAAGTCTTTTACTGGACCGAATATTTTTTCGCAAAATAAACCATCTTTTTCTGGTTTATAAGAACGATAATTGATCGTTTCTGGCTTTAAAACTTCTCCAAATGAATTATCAAGAATCTTCTCTGGTGAAGCTAATTTTAATGAAATACTATTTTTTCTTTTATGCATTTATTTTCTTCTTTCTTTTAATCTAGCTCTATATCTAAAGCAAGCCCTTGTATTTCCTTCATGAACACATTGAATGCTTCTGGAACGTTTGGGGAAGGTAAATCTTCGCCTTTAACTAGAGCGCTATAAACTTTCGATCTTCCCTCAATATCATCAGATTTAATTGTTAAAATCTCTCTTAAAACATGAGCAGCACCATATGCTTGAAGAGCCCAAACTTCCATTTCTCCAAATCTTTGACCTCCAAATTGTGCCTTACCTCCTAAAGGTTGTTGAGTTACAAGAGAATAAGGACCAGTAGATCTTGCATGCATCTTATCGTCAACCATATGAAATAACTTCATCATATACATATATCCTACTAATACTGGATTATCAATTTTTTCTCCTGTTAATCCATCAAAAAGAGTTGCTTTTCCAGAAGGGGGTAAACCTGCTTTATCCATTCTTTCTGCAACTTCTTCTGGTGTTGCGCCATTAAATACAGGTGTTTCATATTTTTCACCTAAAATCTGTCCTGCCCAACCTAACATTGTCTCGTAAAGTTGTCCTAAATTCATTCTAGATGGAACGCCCATTGGATTTAAGCATATATCTACTGGAGTTCCGTCTTCTAAGAAAGGCATATTTTCTTCAGGAACAATCGTAGCAACGACACCTTTATTACCATGTCTACCAGCCATCTTATCTCCAATAGAGATTTTTCTTTTATTTGCTACATAAACTTTTGCAAGCTTGAGTATTCCTGGTTGTAACTGATCTCCCTCTTTAAGTTTAAATATACCTGATTCAAGATTTTCATCAAGTTGAATTAAATTTCTATTAAAAGATTCAAAAGCTGACAAAATCTTTTGCCATGTTTTATCTCCAGAAATCCAAGGATCCTTCAAAGAAAAAAGTTCAAAATTAAGTGAATCCAATTTCTTTTGAGTAAGTTTAGTGCCTTTCTTAACTAAAACTTTGTCTTCTCGACGAGATTTCATGCCCAAAGAAACTTTATTATTTAATAATGTTTTAATAGCATTGTCTCTTTTTTCTCTTAAAGTACGTTTATCCTCTCTAGTCTTTTTCTGTAGCTCTTTAATTAGCTCATTTACTTTTGCTCTAGATTGTTTGGAAGTTTTTTCATATAAATCTGTATTTATAACCACTCCCTTTACACCCGGTTCTGCTTTTTTAGATGCATCTTTAACATCTCCTGCTTTTTCTCCAAAGATAGCTCTCAAAAGTTTCTCTTCAGGAGAAGGGTCAGTTTCGCCTTTAGGCGTTACTTTTCCTATTAGGATATCGTCTTCATTTACAATCGCTCCAACTCTTATTAAACCATCTTCATCTAATTGCGCAGTTGACTCTTCGCTTACATTTGGAATTTCAGGAGTTAATTCCTCTTTTCCTCTCTTAGTATCACGAACTTCTAATTCAATT
>CAYZYM010000053.1:0-35404 GCA_964482595.1 uncultured bacterium
TCGCTCCATCCATATGGATTAGTTTCAAATTGTTCTTCCCATATAATATCTTGTTGTGCAGTTGCCCATATAAGATTGTTTTTTGTTGTGTTAGTTGAGTTTGTTCCATCAGATACTGTTAAACTAACATTATATTGACCAGAAGCAGTATAAGTATGCGAAGGAGATTGGTCAGTGCTAGTATTACCATCACCAAAATCCCAATCCCATGATGTAGGGCTTCCTGTTGATCTATCATTAAATTGTACAGTTAGTGGAAATACGCCAGAAGTTTTATCAGGAGTAAATGCAGCATTTAAAGGTGCAGTTGAAGTAAATCCAGTTGAATAAAACATTCCACGTCCATGTGTACCTGCAGCCATTGCTCCATCAGCTGGACGTACAGCCAACATATCAGTTCTTACATTTGCTAATCCATCATTGGATGGATTCCATGTTATGCTTGATGCAGTGATATCATCTGAAACCCATGTTCCAAGTTCTGTAGCGACAATAACTTGATTAAAGTTACTTCTATTATATAATCCCCATCTAATAGGCATATCAGCTAAATCGCCTTCAACATCAATCCACCCATTTGATCCACCGCCACCTACAGTTTCCCAAACAGAACGAGCTCCATAATTAGAAACAGTAACTAAAATTTGATTATCATCTTCTCCAATATCAATCGATGATATATATCCACTGATGCCTGATCCACTAATTTCAGTTGCAGCATAACTGCTTGTGTGCGCATCTGTGATTTTAAATACACGACCAGAAGAGGTTCCAACAAATAAGACCCCATCTGTATGAGGAGACATCTTAAATGCAGATGCAGTAGATCCTAGAGTAACATTCATTAAAGTTTTATCTGCTAAATTAACATAATTGTTTAATCTTAATATGGTTGATCCATCAACGGCAGAATAGAAAGCTTTGTTTGCACCATCAACAACAGAAGGATTAATAAAAAATCCGGTATCACCACCGCTAGCATCTTCATGATTTGCATAGTAAGACCAACTTCCACCACCGTTTGTGCTTCTGTATATGTTATTATATGTTGTTGCAGTAAATTGATAGCTTGGATCTACTTGATCAATGTGTGTATAAGCTCCATCACCACCAACTCTTTGGTTTCCACTTTGAATTCCAGTGCCACTAATATTCCAAGTTCCGTTATCTTGTGTTCCACCTACCATATATTCACTTCCAGTATCTGGATGCAATGCTACAGAATAGAATTGACTTACGTTGTATCCTGTATTTCTTTCATTAACCGTAGTGCCACCATCTGTTGTATAATATATTCCACCATCATTTGAGAAAATAACTTTGTTACTATCAATAAATTTTATATTGTGTTGATCTACATGCATATATGGGTATTGTGATCCACCTGAATTTGTTACTTGTGTCCAGCTAGCAGCGCCATCTGTTGTTTTGAAAACATCAAGCTCACCAGCAAATACTACATTTGGATCATTCGGATCTACTCCAAGACTTAAATCATAACTTGCTTGTCCATTTGCATCTCCTAGCACATTGCCATTTGCATCAACAGGGAATGGATCAGCTGTTCCAGCAGTATATACAGTCCAATTAGCACCACCATCTGTTGTTTTTACAATCCATCCAACTTTTCTTGTATTTTCATTTTCAATCATTGCATACACAGTATTTGCATCAGAAGGAGCAACAGCAAGAATAACACGATTCATTGTACCAATGGTGCCTAGCGATGCTTTTGTCCAGTTTGTACCATCATCAGAATAAAAGATATCACCACCACCATCACCATAAACATTTGTTCTTGATCCAGCCCAAATTCTATTATCACTTCCTAAATCTAAATCCATAATTTCATAGCGAGTATTGTCAGCAGTTAATTCTGAAACTTGTGTCCATGTTGATCCGCCATCTGTTGATCTCCATAAACCTGTGTTTGCTGATCCATGCCATTGACCTTCATAGTAGTGTCCACCAACTCCAGCATATATAACGCTTGAACCTGATTCATTTCTTACAATAATATCAGTGACATAGTTAAACCCTTCTGTTGAACTAAGATGTGTCCAACTAGAACCACCATCTGTTGATTTCCACATTCCAAGTCCACGACTTGCTGTAGAAAAAACACCCATTCTTTCTCCAGTGCCTACATAAATGGTATTGCTATCATTTGGGTCAGAAGATATACTACATACTGCTAAGTTACCCCATGTTCCATCTACTTCATTCCATGTTGGAGCCGCAACAGTAATATCGTTGGTATACCATAATCCACCGGTAACTCCTGCTGCCCATAATTTTTTATTTGTAGAGTCATTTGGATCAAGAAGCAATGCTCTTGTTCTTCCTCCAATGGTATTTGGTCCTCTTTCAGTCCAATTGACTTCACTCATACGATTTGCATAAGAGAGACTTGCACGTTTTTGCTCTGCAAAATCTAAAGCAGTAAGTATTCGTTCTGTAGGAATTGTTCCTGTATTTAAATCATGAAGCATTAAGTAATCATGAGTTCCTTTTAGATCTGGTCTAAGTGCTTTTGGTAATTTTTTTGATTGCTTAAAAGAAACTGTATCTCTTTTTAAAAAACTATTAACATAGTTTTCGTATTTGACACGTTTCTTTTCATTTAAAAAGTTTTCTACATCTTTTTGAATTGGTTGATATAGCACTAAAAATGATATAGTAAAACCAATGATGTAATTTATTTTTTTTATATTCTTATTAATTAACATATATATACCCATTTTCTAAACCAGTTACCGCAATACTATTGCCATCTACATCAAGAAAAATAACATCAGCGCTATCAAAAATGATTGATGTTCCTGTAGTAGATCCTACAGTAAAATCTATATTCGCAATCACTCCATCTCCATCTGCAGATGGTTTGTCGCTCGATAGAGATGATGTGTAGATAGTAACTGCACCATCTTCGTTAGTAACAATCATTAATGGATCTGTATTGCCAGTTAAGAAGTCTCCAGCAGTTACATCTCCAATAGTTAATGCAGCTGGATCAAAAACTAATTTTGCTTGAGCGGCTGCTAATCCAGTTACTCCTACAACCTTAAGACTTACTGTGAAAGTAGCGCCTGCGCTTGTATCTGTATATTTTGGATCAACAATAAGCGCTGGTGTTAACAGATCACTTACATTAATATATTCAGTTTTTGTTTCTAAATCTGTTCCGCCTTCACCTAAAACATCTAAAGATACATCATAGCTTCCTGTTGCAGTATATGTATGCATAGGATTATCCTCAGTGCTTGTATTACCATCTCCAAAATCCCAAGTAGATTGATAAAAACGTACTGAATTATTAATAAATTGAACTCTTAAATTAGGAGTTCCGCTAGTAGTCGTTGCTTCAAATGCAGCATTTGGTGGTACTGCTTGAACTGTAATATAATCTGTCTTTGTAGTAGAGTCAGTTCCACCTGGTCCCACAACAGTTAATTTAACACTGTAAGTGCCAGGTTCTGTATACTGATAAGTTGGAGTATAGGTTCCGCCATCTACTGTACCATCATTGTTAAAATCCCATTGATGAGAATTAATTGTTCCTGTAGATGTAGATGCAAACTGTACTGTTAATGGCACTGATCCTGATAAAGGACTTCCTGTGAATGCTGCTACTGGAGCTGGGTCAGGTGGTCCGGTTCCGCCACCGTCTTCACCGCCACCGCCACCGCCACCGCCGCAGCTTAGCAATACAATCCAAAATAATAATACTAATCTTTTCAAAATTGGCTACCCCTTACTAGGTTGAAGATTAATCTACAATAATTGTAGCCATTTTTCCAGAATTGTCTTTATTTGGTTATTTTTTTGTAACTGAGACATTTCTATCGTTTAAATACGATAAAATAAAATCTAAACATCCCTCTTTTTCTCCAATGGTTTCTGGAGGGAAAACTCCCCTATCATCCCATAGTTTTTCTAATATTAAATTGATTGTTGCAGTTGCGGTATATCCTGTAGTGCGTGCCATGGATGTTGTATTGGAATCAATATTGAACTCATCATAAAGGTGATATTGAATTTTATTTTCTTTTCCTTTTATAACAATGTCCATAATTGTGAATTCTTCTTCATTTTCTTTTAATTGCCATTCTTTGAATAATTTTTCTGAAGTATGATGGATATTTTCTGCATTAAACAACCCTTTTTCTTTATAGTCTTTCATAAGACTTGCGTGTTTTGGGTATCGTAGTGTTTTTTCTTTCATATTTGGAATATGATTCATTGTTGATAAGATAGATCGCAATCCATCAGTATTAAATGCTTCTAATTCTCCGCATTCTTCAAAAGCTATGGTTTCTATTTCAGATAAAGCAGATTTTGTTACAAGCTGTCCATCAACCATCATTCTAGCTGGACGTGTATATTCTTCTATAACATCAATTGGCGAAAAAGGTGCTTTATAATAAAAGGGAGGAGTAGGATTTTTTGGAAGACCTCCAACGCAATATTCAAATGCGTGGATATCCATTTTTGTATTCCAGTATCCAAGTAGATAGTTTGGTATTCCAGGAGCAACTCCTGCATCTACAATAGCGGTAACATTTTTTTGTTTTGCAAGATTATTAAGCCCTAGAACATTTTCTGGTGAAAATGAAATATCAACGACATTTTTTCCAGCTTCAATAATTATTTTCAGTGCATCATAACCTAGAAAGCCAGGGACAGCCAATAAAACAATATCTGCGGGTTTAATCCATTTCTGTAGAGCACTTTTATCTTGAACATCTAACGGATGAATGCTAATTGAATTATCTTGAGATTTAATTTTATTGAGAGATTCTATGTTTTTATCTGACAAAGATACATTGTGGCTCTTTGCAAGATCTAGCGCCATTGCGCTTCCAACCATTCCACTGCCAATTTGAAAAATATGCGCCACTTTATGTGCGGGATAGACGGGACTTGAACCCGCGACCTCCGGCTTGACAGGCCGGCGTTCTAACCAGCTGAACTACTACCCCATTAATTATTTCTATGCAATAATGCATATGGAATTATAATTAAATAACCGATTAATAAAATTATAGGAGAAAGGGTAAGGCTTTGAAAGCTATTAACCTCTCCTAAGTACATTATCAAATAACCCAAGATTATAACGAAAACTCCAATGCCAAACAAAACATAATTTTTTCTTTTGTATGGCCATTGAAAATTTACTTTATCTTTATTATCACTCATTATCTAGAAAAGTTAAATGTGTTATACAAAGTTTCCAAAAATATAATTAATTTCTGCGTTCCTAATGGAACAGGATATCAACAATAAAACAAAAACTATTCTATCTAATTTATTTGTTATTGGATTTTTGATTTTTTTGTTTTTTTCTACACTGAATACTAATTCGATTGAAAGAACAACATTTGTAATCAAAAAAGGAATGTCTTTAAATAGGCTTACAAATGTTTTGTATGAAAAGAATATTATTAGCAATAAGGCTGTTTTTAAATATTCGGTTGTATTAAGAGGTTTATCCGGGAATATCCCAACAGGAACTTTTGTTGTAGAGGGAAATGTTAGCAATGGGAAAATAATAGAAACAATTTTCAATGATGGACCAATGAGAATAAAGATTACTTTTCCTGAAGGGTTAAGATCTGATAAGATAGTTGAAAAAATTGATACCACCTTTGGATATAGTACTGCCAATCTAATTAATGATCCTATATTCATAAATCAATTCGAGATTAATTCTAGCTCTTTAGAAGGTTATCTATATCCCGACACTTACTATTTTTTTTATGATATGAATGCGGAACAGATTTTAACAGTTATGGTCAATCAATTTTGGAATAATTTCGATGAATCATTATTAAAGAGAACAAATGAATTAGGGTTAACAGTTCACGAAGTAGTAACTTTAGCATCTATTATTGAAGGTGAAGCAATGATTGACAGTGAGCGCACAACAATTTCTTCAGTGTACCATAATAGATTAAAGACTCGAATGAAACTACAAGCAGACCCTACAATACAGTATTTATTTGAAGACGGACCAAAAACTTTATTAACAAAACACTTGACAATTGATTCTCCATATAATACATATATATACTATGGTTTACCACCAGGTCCGATTAACAGCCCTGGAATTAAATCAATTGAAGCTGCGCTTTATCCAGAAGACACTGATTATTTGTATTTTGTGGCCAAAGGGGATGGATCTCATGTATTTAGCACAAATGAATTTGATCACTTAAAAGCAAAAAGAGCGTACAAGAAACAGAAAAGAATGAAATGAAATTATCTGACTTAAATAATGAACAATCAAAAGCGGTCAAAGCTACAAAAGGTCCTGTGCTTGTTTTTGCTGGTGCAGGGAGTGGAAAAACCCGAGTGCTTACTTACAAAGTTTGGTATTTGATTAAAAATAAGATTTATTTACCAAATGAAATTCTAGCTTTAACATTTACCAATAAAGCAGCATCAGAAATGAAAGAACGTATCAATGCAAGCGTTAGTTGCGATGGTGTTACTGTTGGCACTTTTCATTCAGTGGGTGCAAGAATTCTAAGAAAACATATTCAGCATCTTGACGAGAGATATAGTAATAGTTTTACGATATATGATGAATCAGATCAAAAGTCAATTTTAAAAGAAATTATAGAGGAATTAGATTTGAGTGATTACAAAGAATTTCACCCAAATATTCTTAAATCAAGAATTGATAATTTTAAAAATTCTTCCATGTCAGTTAAAGATGTTCAATCTCAAACCAATGGATTTGAAAACGAAAAAATTACTGAAATTTATGATTTATACTTAGAGAAATTAATTAATAACAACGCTGTTGATTTTAATGATTTAATCCTTCTTCCAATTGTATTGTTTAAAAAGAATAAAAAAATATTAAGCTCTTATCAAAATCTATGGAAATATATTTTAGTTGATGAATTTCAAGATACCAATTCGTCTCAATTTGAGTTTATTAGTTGTCTTGGATCTGGCCATAAAAATATCACTGTAGTTGGAGATGATGATCAATCAATTTATGGTTGGAGAGGAGCCAACATTGACAACATACTTACTAATTTTAAAAAAGTTTTTCCAAAAGCAACGGAAATCAAATTAGAAAAAAACTATAGATCTACTCAAAGAATTCTTGATGGAGCTTGGTCTGTTGTTTCCAATAATACCAATCGTGCTGAAAAAAAATTAGTAGCTACAAAAGGTAAAGGCGATAAGATATCTTTAATATCTGCAAGCAATGATGAGCAAGAAGCTCTTGCTATTGCGGATTCCATCAAAAAAGATATTAAAGTTAATAAAAGCACATTTCAAGATTTTGCAATTCTTTATAGAACTAATGCACAATCTCGAATGATTGAACAAATTTTGATGAGAGAGGGTATTCCATATAATATCGTTGGAGGTACAAAGTTTTACGATAGAAAAGAAATCAAGAATGTTATTGCCTACTTGACTTTAATTTGTAATCCAAATGATGATATTGCTTTAAAACGAATCATTAATTTTCCTGTTAGAGGACTTGGTGAGAAATCAATAAAGTTGTTTCAAGAATTAGCAAAAGAGAAAAAAATTTCATTATTTAATTCTTTGCAATTTACCAGTGAATTGAAGTTGAGAAATAAACAATGTGAAACTATCAATAATTTCTATAACGCTATTAATGGATTCCATGAATTGTTAGAAAAATTAGATTCCAAAGAATTATTCCGTGTTGTCTTGGAAGAATTCAGCATAGAGTATTATTATAAAAATAATCCTCTTGAACAAGATCGTTATAATAATATTCAGGAGCTAAAATCTAGCATAGATCATTTTGCTCAAAATTCTGATAGCGGTTTAAAAGAATTTCTTCAAGAGATATCTTTATATACAGACTTAGATGATTGGAATAATAAACAGAATTCTGTAACACTTATGACTGTGCATGCAGCAAAAGGATTAGAATTTCCTACAGTATTTATAACAGGCTTAGAACAGGGATTATTTCCATTGATTCGAATTGATGATACTGCTGATCAGCTAGAAGAAGAAAGAAGATTGTTTTATGTAGCACTGACAAGAGCTATGGAAAAAGCATACTTATTGAATGCCCATCAACGCAGAAGGTTTGGCGCACAAAATATCTCATCATTTGTACAATCTGATTTCTTAAATGAAATTGATGCAAGAACGTTAAAGATTAATAAATATAAAAGCGTTTATACTAAACGCATTATCAGTTCAGCTAATGGTAAATCAGTAAAAGTTTCAAGAACTGTAACTGAATTTGATGATTTTTCAGTTGGTGATATGGTACAACATAATCTTTTTGGCATTGGAACAATCATTGTGCTTAGCGGGTCAGGTGAAAATCAAAAAGTTGGGATAGAGTTTAAAGATGGATTAAGAAAGAAGTTGATTGTAAAGTATGCAAACCTAAAAAGGATAGATTAGAAAATTTATTTAGTGTAATTTGAATTATGGAAAAATTAATACCATGCAGATTTCATGTAGAAGTTGGTGCAGTTTTAAAGTCTGAAGGATTACGCACAACCAAACAACGTCTCAGTATATGGGATGAATTATGTTCTACTGATGAACATCGTGATATTGAAACCATTTTATCTGATTTAAAAAAGAAAAAAATAAATGTATCACGAGCAACTCTTTATAGAACAATAGATGTATTAGTAAAGCATGGTTTATTAAAGAAAATTTCTTTATCTAATGGCAAAACTTTATACGAACACAACAAAAAATCTATTAATCCAAAACATGATCATATTCTGTGTGAAGATTGTGGTGAAATTTTTGAGTTTTTTGATAGTAATATTTCTGCAATAGAAGATAAAATTGCCAAAAAATTGAATATTAAAGTTACAAAAAGAGTTCATCAAATTTCTGGCACTTGCAATGATAACAAGTGTTCACATTCTACTACTTAATTTTTTAAATGAAATCTGTCTTTATTAATAATTTAGTTTCTGATATGAAGCTCCAAGGCTTTTATCTATGTATTGAAAAAAGAATACGTAGAAAAAGAGATGGATCTCCCTACATTGACTTATTATTACAAGATAAATCTGGTGTTATAAGAGCAAGAATATGGGATAATGTTAATAAACTTATAAAAAAATTTGATACTGGCGATCCTATTGTTTTAAAAGGTGCAACTTATAGCTACGGTGACAATCTTTTTATTAAAATAAAAAATATTAATAGGGCATCTGTTGATAAATATAAAAAATATGGATTTGAACCAGCTAATTTAATTCCACCATCAAAACTTAACGCAAAGCAATTGTGGGTTCAGCTTCAAAAAGAGATTAAAACAATATCAAAACCTCATTTTAAAAAATTAGTTACTAAAATCTTATCAGATCATAAACAGAAATTTCAAATTTATCCTGCAAGCATTTCTTTTCATTATAATTACCAGCATGGACTTTTAGAACAAACTGTTTCATTGATAAAAATTGCCAAATTATTAGCAAAAAATTATGTGGTGAATTCTGATTTATTATTAACGGGAGCTTGCCTGCACCAGATTGGAAAATTATACTCTATTAATGTTGGTTTTTCAGATGAAAAAAATGATTCAAAAAAACTGCTTGGAAACGCAATTCTATCACGAGATATTGTTAATAAATATATAAGCGAAATAAAAAAATTTCCTGAAGATGATAAAATTCAACTAGAACACTTAATCTTATCTTATCAAGGAAGAAGAGAGTGGCAGAGCCCTATTGAGCCGCAAACAATAGAAGCAATGCTGTTGCATACAATTAATTATATGGATTCTCATATAAATTTTATGAGCAAAGATGAAGAATAAAGTAATTCTTTTATTTTTTACTGAGATTCTTCTTTGTCAAAATATATCTTATGATTTGTCAAATCAATTTGGAGTTGAATTAGATAATAACAAAATCATATGGAACTCAGATCAACAATTTGATCAATTATTAATTGATTCATCATCAAAATATTTTAAACAAAGATTTAATTCTTTTGATTTTGATGATATCAAAATTGATTCAACTTACACAAAAAGTAAATTTTCTTATGAATTTGGTGATTATGGTTTAGATATTTTGAATATTGGATTAAAAAAATATTCTCAAGATAGCAATTTTCAGTTTTTAGGCCTTAAGAAAAGTTTTTTTGGAAATTATTCTGAATTTGCAGATGCTGATAGCAGTCCATTAAGTCTTTTATATAAGATTGATTATTCAAAACGTTTTAAAAAGCATTCGATGACATTTTCGTTGGGATATTTCAAAACAAGTTCTGATTTCTTATTTGACAGTATAGAAGATAATGCAAATAATAAAGAATTTTCAGATTTTATATCTTTAACCTTGGTTGATAAATTTCAAAAAGGAATATGGAACTATGGATTTGAATTCAATCATATTACAAAGCATGATAAACTTTTTTTATTAGAAGAATTCTTAGATAGTGATATTGATATCAATAGAAATATTCTTAGAATAAATGCAAATAATGATAAAAATGTTTCATTAGAACTATATTTAGATAACAAGTTTTATTTTGATTCACGCTCAAATCAAACAATTGATAACCCTTTGCAATCGTATAGTCAAAATTCTCTACATCTAATTAGTAATAATATTTTTAAATCATCAAAGATTAAATATGGATTTGATTATTTTAAAGGTAGTTCTCCTTATATAATTGATGGTAATGGAAGATCTGATAGCAAAGAAATGCTACCAAATTTCGCTTATGAACTAAATCATAATTCTGGCAATCAAACCTATTCTCTTTTGCTGGATATAATGAACAAGCCAACAACATTTTTATTTAATAATCCTAATTATCAAAATATAGAAACTTGGAATACAATCAATTTAAACTACAACTTTTTTTCTGGTTTCATTTTAGAAACTAATCTGCAATGGATTGAAGCATCTGGCATAACAGCATATAACAATAATAGTAATTCTTTTTCCATTATTTCTGATGATTTATTATCATTCAATACAAAATTTTTATTTTCATTTAATGATAATCATAATGTTAATTTGGCATATTATCATAATTTCTATGATAGTATAATAAGCTCAAATCGTTCAGATATAATTAACATCAATTATCATTTTAATACATTGTTAGTTAATCAAAAATTAGGTGTAAGAGGTAATATATCTTTAGCTTATTATTCAAAAAATAATTCAGAATTTTCATTTGATTATTTTAGAAATATCCCAACTATTGATAATAGTTTTCAAGAAGAGAAAAATTATAATATTGGAGCAAATCTTGATATATCAATTGCAGATGTTATTTTAACTTTTCGTGTCAATAATATGCTTCATCGTTTGCCTATTGATGGAGATTATTCAATAAGAACGCATGAATTATTCAATCCAATCAACAGTTTAGTATCATTTGGTATTTTATGGGAATTTGATGATTAGAATTCTTATTCTATAATCAAACATATTTTCATAAATTTGTATCCATAATGAATAACAATAATCCAATATCTAAACTCAATGGCAATGTTACCTTAGTTTTAAATGCGAGCTACATTCCTTTAGCTGTATGTTCATCAAAACGCGCATTATGCCTTTATTTTCTTGATAAAATTGATATTATTCATAATTATAATGATTATGTGCATTCTCCATCAACGAAAGTAAAGATTCCTAGCGTAGTAAAGCTGAAGCGATATATTAAACATAACAATTTAGATGTTGTTTTAAATAGAAAAAATTTATTGGTGAGAGATAATTTTTCTTGTCAGTATTGTCTTTCAAAATCTCACTTAACTGTTGATCATATACTTCCTAAGGAAAAAGGAGGATCTGATACATGGGAAAATCTAATCATAGCTTGTTCTTCTTGTAATTCCAAGAAAGGGAATAGGACTCCTAAAGAAGCAAACATGAAGCTTATGAAGAAAGCAAGAAAACCAAATCGATTTATTTATTTTAAACAATTTGTTAAACAAAAAAATATAGATTGGGAAAACTATATATTTTCTAGTAAGAATTGATATGAACACAAAAAGAATACTAAGCGGAGTGCAACCATCAGGTTTATTGCATATTGGTAATTATTTTGGGATGATTAAACGTATGATTGATTTTCAAGAATCATCTGATATGTTTTGTTTTATTGCTAATTATCATTCTTTAACCTCTTTAAATGACAAAGAAAAGCTTGAAAAAAACACTTTTACTTCCTTTTGTGATGTGCTGGCATTAGGGCTTGATCCTTCAAAATCCACCATATGGGTTCAATCTCACGTTTCAGAAGTCGCTGAGTTAGCATGGATATTATCAAATTTTACCAGCGTAGGGATGATGGAACGATCTACATCATACAAAGATAAAATTAATAAAGGATTAAAACCAAATATGGGTTTATTTTCTTATCCTATTTTAATGGCAGCTGATATATTGTTATTTCATTCTGATATTGTACCAGTCGGAAAAGATCAAAAACAACATTTAGAAATGACAAGAGACATCGCAATTAAATTTAACAATGCTTTTGGTGATGTTTTGACTATTCCAGAAATTGATATTGATGAAAATATGAATATAGTCGCTGGCATTGATGATCAGAAGATGAGCAAATCTTATAATAATACTATTCCAATTTTTGGCGATGAACAATATATAAAAGATCAGATAATGAATATTGTTACAGATTCTGCAGGATTAAATGAAATAAAAGACATTAATACTCCGTTGTTTAAAATTTACTCATTATTCTTGGATAAAAATCAAATTGAAGATCTTAAGGAAAGATATAATACGCCTGGACTTAAGTATATGGATATTAAAAATGAACTTTTTGAATATATTATGGAATATTTTTCTGATCAAAGATCTAAAAGAGATGAATATCTTAGTAATCCAGATAGTGTTTATGATTTAATGAAATTAGGTGAAGAAAAAGCAAAAAATGTAGCTGGAGAAACAATAGAATCTGTGAAAAAATCGATTGGAATGATCTAGATGTTTAATGTAAAGCTTGAAAATTTTGAAGGACCATTAGACTTACTGCTTTATTTCATCAAAAGAGACAAAATTGATATTTATGATATTCCAATATCAAAAATTACCAAAGAATATATTGATACTATAAATCGCACAAAAAAATTAAATGTTTCTATTGCAGGGGAATTTATTTTAATGGCATCTATGCTAACTCGTCTTAAAACGAGAATGCTTCTTCCTAGAAAAGAAGATGAAGAAGGTTTTGAAATTGACGATCCACGCAAAACTTTGGTTGATCAGTTAGTGCAATATAAGACCTTTAAAAATATTGCAAATCAATTGCGAGAAATACAAAATAACAATAAAGATACTTTTTATCGTCCTAATAATAATCTTAGTATTTCAGACATAGAACACAATCCTACAGAATTTTTAAGAGAGGTATCATTGTTTGATATATCTAAAATATTTAAAGAGGCACTTTCAAATGCTCCAGAGGATGATACTTTTTACATAGAAAGACAAACTATCTCGCTTACAGAACAAAGAGATTTTATAATCACTAACTTTGATAAAAAAGGCACTCTTTTATTAAATAATTTGGTAAAACAATTGAATAATAAACTTGAAATTATTGTAACATTTCTAGCTCTATTAGAGATGATTAAGACTAGTGAGATTATTTGTAAGCAAAAAGATATTTTTGGGCAGATTGAAATAAAGTTAAATATAACAGCTAAAGCCTGATGAATAACGAACTAATTATTGAATCATTGTTATTTGTTTTATCCCAACCTCTAAAACAATCAGACTTGAAAAAAATATTTGATAATGGGAATACGCCTTCTTTAGAAGATATTGTTACAAAGTTAAATAAAAAGTATGCTAATCATGCTTTTGAAATTAAAAATGTAGGTGGAGGCTATATGCTTGTAACAAAAAAAGAATTTGAGCCATTTATTGCTAAAATTTTACCAGGTAAAAAACTTATGTTATCCAATGCAAGCTTAGAAGTGTTAGCAATTATTGCTTATAAACAACCAGTTAATAGGCTTGATATTGAGTCTATTAGAGGAGTTGATTGCAAAGGCGTGATAAAGAATCTTTTGACCAAAAAATTAATTAGAATCAAAGGAAGAGATGATAGCCCTGGAAAAGCTCTACTTTATTGCACTACTGAAGAATATCTCAAACATTTTGGTTTAAAAGATTTATCTGATATGCCTAAACACAATGAAATATCTGAAATAGTTAATTCTGATGAGGATAAAGTAAATAGTGAAACTATTTAAATTTGTTGCTGCTTCTGGTATCCTTTCTAGAAGGAAATCTCAAGAATCTATTAAATCAGCACTTATTACAGTCAATGATATCGTTATATTAGATCCTTTTTTTGAAATTGATCCTAAGAAGGATATAGTGCGATTAGACCAACAGATAATAAAGTTTAATAAAGAATTTTCAACAATTATTCTTAATAAACCAAAAGGCTTTGTTTGTTCAAAGAGTGATGAATTGAATAGAAAAACAGTTTTTGACTTAATTCCCAATAAACCTCCTCTTAATTATGTTGGCAGATTAGATAAAGATACTACTGGTATAATTTTATTTACTAATGATGGAAAATTATCTGATTTTTTAACGCATCCAAGAAACAAGATATCTAAAGAATATATTGCTGAAATTAATACAAGGATTAAAGATTCAGATGTTAAAAAAATTGAAAAAGGTATATTTATTGGTTCAGGGGATAGAGGTAGAGCAAAAATTTTATATCAGAAGAAAGTAAAAAATACATTTTTTGTTAATATGGTTCTTAGACAAGGCAAAAAAAATGAAATAAGGCGAATTTTTAAATTTTCAAATATAAAATTAATTTCACTAAAGAGAGTAAAGTTTGGTGAAATTACTTTAGGAAATTTAAAAGAGGGTTTTTGGAAAGAATTATCAGAAAAAGATAAGAAATATTTAGAAAAAATTAGTCGAAAATAAGAAGATTTAAAAATGTTGGCATTTATTTAAAGTAAGACTAACTTTCTGAGCAATTTTATGGTTATAACAATTGATGGACCTGCAGGAGTTGGTAAGACAACAACTGCTAAAAAACTAGCAAAGAAGCTAGAATTTAGATATTTGGATACTGGTGCAATGTATCGAGCAATAACTTATTTTTTTATTAAAAATAGTGTCGATATTAATTCAGAAGAAATGGTAGTCAATTTTCTAGATTTATTGGAGTTAGAAGTTGATTTTCCAATTGATAACCAAACAAAAATTGTGTTAGATAATAAAGATATCAGCAATGATATTAGAAAGAAAGAAGTTACTGACGAGGTAAGTCAAGTTAGTGCTTTAGAAAAAGTAAGAGAGAAAACAGTTAAATTGCAGAAAGAAATTGTTAATAATAAAGACTTTGTTGTTGAAGGCAGAGATATTGGGACGGTTGTATTCCCAAATGCTGAACATAAATTTTTTCTAACAGCAGACTATGATATTAGAGCCGAGAGACGTTCAAAGGATTTTAATAAAGTTGATGAGAATATTGAAATAGATGACATCAAGAAAGATTTGATACAACGAGATAAAATAGATAGCAATAGAGCTCTTTCTCCCCTTAAGAGGGCAGAAGATGCAATTGTGATTGATACATCAAATTGCACTATTGATGAACAAGTTGATAAAATATATAACTATATTAAGAGAGTATAAAAAATATGAATGAAAAATTATTAGATCAAAACGTAGAAGAAAAAACTACAGAAGAAGTTGTTGTAGATGTTAGCGATGCTCCAGCAGAAGAACAAAAAGAAGTCTCTAGCAAAAAAATTAAAGACTATTTAAGCAAAGATTTATTTCAAGACATAAAAGTTGTACCTCATGATCAAGATATAGAAGACTCTAAAAATTCTGATTCTTCACTTACAGCTGAATATGATAATACTTTCAAAGATATATCAGAAAATCAGATTATATCAGCAAAAGTAATCGGAATTAGTGATTCAGATGTGATGGTTGATATCGGTTTCAAATCAGAAGGCCTTATTAGTAGATCAGAATTTGACAACAAAGATTTACCAGAGATTGGTTCAAATATTGATGTTTTTCTTGAAAAATTTGAAGATACAGATGGAAATATTACTCTTTCAAAATATAAAGCTGATTTTATAAAAAGATGGGAGGAACTAAAGGTTCTTTGTGAATCCGGAGAGCCAGTGAAAGGTAGAATTATTAAAAGAGTTAAAGGCGGAATGGTAGTAGATCTTGGTGTAATTCAAGCATTTTTGCCTGGTTCGCAAATTGATGTACAGCCAGTAAAGAATTTTGATGAATTTTTAAATAAAGAATTTGATTTTCAAATTGTTAAAGTTGATGAATCCAGAAAAAATCTTGTTGTTTCAAGAAAAGCCATACTTCAAGAATCTTTAAATGAAAAAAGAGAAGAGATTATGAGCCAGATTAAAGTCGACGGAAAAATTTCTGGTATAGTAAAAAATATTACTGATTTTGGCGCATTTGTTGATTTAGGTGGCATTGATGGATTAATACATATTACTGATTTTTCTTGGGGAAGAATTAATCATCCATCAGAAGTAGTATCAATTGGTGATAAAGTTGAAGTCAAAGTTATTGAATACAATGAAGAAACATCAAGGATTTCTCTTGGGATGAAGCAATTAATAGATAATCCTTGGAAAAAAATTGCTGAAAAATATAATGTTGGTGATATTATTTCTGGAAAAGTTGTGAGTATTATGAATTATGGTCTTTTTGTCGCAGTTGAAGAAGGCATAGAAGGACTAGTTCATATATCAGAAGTTTCATGGAAAAAGAATATTGAAAGCTTAGCAAATATTTATAACATAGGAGATAGTATAGAGTCTAAAATTCTATCTATTGATATCAAAGATCAAAAGATTAGCTTAGGAATTAAACAATTAACTGAAGATCCTTGGGAAAAGGTTTCAACTAAATTTTCGGTAGATGATAAAATTAATGGAACCGTATCTAATACTACAAAATTTGGTGCTTATATAAATCTAGGAGATGATATTGAAGGATTTATAAGGAATATTGACTTACATTGGACAAAAAATATTTCTCATGCGAAACAATTGCTTAATAAAGATGATAGCATTGAAGCAATTGTTTTAGAAATTGCAAATCAAGACAGAAAAATATTTTTAGGAATAAAACAACTTAGTGAAAATCCTTGGTCTGATATCAAGAAGAAATATGAATCTGGACAAAAAATCCAAGGAGTTTTTAATAATCTAAATGATTCTGGTATGGTAATTGATCTTGATGATGACGTTGAAGGTTTTGTTCCAATAGACAATATCTCAAAGAAGTTAAGAAAAAATTATTTATCATCAATTAAGCAGGGGGATGCTATTGATCTTTTAGTTGTGGAAGTGGAAGAGAAAGAGAAAAGAATTATTCTAATGCTTGATCAACCTGATGAAGACTAACATAACTAGCAAAATCAATAATATTAAAATTCCTCAATCAAGGAGAATATTCTATTCATTTCTAATCGCATTTATTTTTTGGTTTTTTATTAAAAGCGAAGATAATTATCTTGTTAGTCAAAAAATCCCTTTAGTTGCCAGAAATCTCCAAGAACAAAAAACATATAAAGAAGAAGTTCCAGATCATATTATTGTTACAATGAGAGGATCTGGAAGATCATTTATATGGCTTACGCTATTCGAAAATTTTTATGATGATTATAGAGCAATTCTTGATTTAAGTAGTATTGCCGATGAGTATAATTTTGATTTAAATAACTATTATAGAGAAAATCCTACGAAAATAGTTTTGCCAACATCTCTAGATTTAGAGTTTATAGAGGTAGTTTCACCTAGAAATATTATCATAAACTTAGATCAATACTTAGTTAAAAAAGTACCAATTAAATCACAATTGCTTGTTTCAACAGAACCAGGGTATGTGCAAGTTGGAGACCCATTATTTTCACCAGATTCTATTAGTATTGGAGGACCACAAGAGATTGTCAATGATATTGAATTTGTCAAAACTGAAAAAGATACTTTTTTAAATTTAAACGTATCTTTAGAAGATGATTTATTCATTATTAATCCAAACAAATTAGTTGATTTTGATCCAAAAAAAGTGGGAGGATATATTAATATTCAACCAATTAGTGAAACGATTATCACTTCCATTCCTGTCAATCTAATTAATAAGCCTAATAATGTTGAAGTGTTTGTTAATCCTTCTACAGTATCATTAACTATTGTTGGAGGTCTTAATCAAGTTGCGAACACTCTTCCTCAAGATATTTTGGTTACAATTGATTTTAGAGATTGGAGGCCTGATAAACAGTTTTATTCACCTAAAATCGATATACCTAATAATCTTTTTAAATGGGAAAATCTTTCTCCAAATAATTTAGAAATTCTTGTTGTTGATAGAGAAGAACCAATAAAAGAAAATTGATTATTCTTGGAATAGAAACATCATGTGATGAGACAGGTGTAGCGATTTGCAAGGATTATAAAATTCTTGCTAGCTATAATAAAACACAACATATACACAAAGAGTATGGTGGAGTTGTACCTGAAATAGCATCAAGAGAGCATGAAAAATTTTTACCTTTAATTGCAAAAAAAGTTCTTAATGAGTCAAATTTAGACTATACTAATTTAGATGCAATTGCTGTTACAAATGGTCCAGGTTTGATGGGATCTCTTTTATCTGGTGTTTCTTTTGCAAAAGGACTTTCTCAAGGTTTAAATATCCCAATAATTCCAGTTAATCATCTTGAAGCACATCTAAATTCTGTTTTCATTGAATTTCCTGATTTGCAACCTCCCTTTATTAATCTTCTAGTTTCAGGAGGCCATACACAACTCTGGATGGTGAAATCTAATTTTGAATATGAGTTGCTAGGTGAAACTTTAGATGATGCTTGCGGTGAAGCGTTTGATAAAGGAGCTAAAACATTAGGATTAAATTATCCCGGGGGTCCAGAAATAGAAAAAGTTTCCAAGGAAGGAGATAGAAATTTAATTCAATTTCCTCGTCCGATGATAAATGATAAAAGTTATAATTTTAGTTTTAGTGGTTTAAAAACTGCTTTGATTAACTATATCAAAAATAATGAAGAATATAATTTATCAGACGTTGCAGCTAGCTATCAAGAAGCTATTGTTGATACGTTAGTTTTTAAATTAGATTATGCAATGAAAAATTTTAAAGTTAATACAGGTATCATTTGTGGAGGAGTTGCAGCAAATAGTCGATTGAGAGATAAGTTAAATGAATTAAAGAACGATATTCTTTTCCCTTCATTAAAATATTGCACTGATAATGCTGATATGATTGCTTTTTTAGCAATGAAAAAGGCTGACAATAAAGATATTAAAAAGAATATGGATTTTTCTGCTTATTCAAGAGGCATAACATTATAGGATCATTTAATGCGTAATAGTAGTTACTTACTCATTTTTATTGGAATCATAATTTATCTTAGTTTTTTTATTAAAAATTTTAATAAAGAAGAACCTTTACAAGTTAATTTCAGTTCTAATGAACTTACAGAAGAAGATGTTACAAATGATTTTATTACAGATGTAGCAATAAAAAACATTATTGTTTATCCAAATTGGGATAATAAAAATTCCTTATACGTTGATATTGATATTGAGAATATTAATGGAGATGAAAAAGTGCAAATTAGTCTATCCAATGGTAATAAGTTGATTGGATCAGATCAAATTGTATTGCAATCTGAAGAAAAAACATATTCTCAATCATTTTTATTGGAAGAAAGCGTTGATTTCAATTCAAAATTTTATGTTAAAATTTCCAGTTTAAAATTTGAAAAAGATATTGAAAATAATAGATATAGTTTTAATGTCAATTTAGAAAAAGACAATTTGAAAGTAGCGTTAATAACTGGAAATTTAAATTTTAATTCAATGGCTATTATCAAATACCTGCCAGAAGAATTTGACCATTTTTTAATTGATCTTAATACTGGCATCCATGACTTTAAAAATTTTTGGTTTACAAATTATGATCTTTTGGTGATGGATAATTTTCCAAACCACTTAATATCTGATAAATGGTTAGAATTGTTTGTTAGAAAAATTTATTCTCAAAACACAGGTTTGATTTTATTTGTTGGCGAAAACCAAAATTTTGATTCTTTAGCTAAAATTAGTCCTCTTTTTGGATTAAAAGTTGAATCTGAAGATGACATTAATAAGATAGCAAATAGAGAGCTGTTTGAGAAAGGCCAGTTTAAATCTGTTTTCATTAATAATACAAATCTTTATAAAGATTTCTTTAATGAAAAGAGCGATTATATTACTAGATCTTTTGAATGGTTGTTAGATAACCGAGAACTAAACTATAATTTTTTTCTTGGGAGTGAACACTATCAAGTAAATGATAAGATTTTTATCTATGGTTTTTCTGATCGCGTTGATCCAGAGAAAAAACTATTTACTACAAAAATTTCTCTTAATGATAAATATATATATGAAGAAAAACTCTATTTAAACCCAATATCAAATTATTACTTTACGCAAATTAGTATTGATAGTCCTGGAAATTATATTTTTGAAATTGTCGATGAAAATGATTTTATAGTTGAAACGATTGCTATTAACATTCCAGAAGAATTGAGTAAATTATAATAAATGATAGCAATACAAAAAATTCGCGATAACCAATCTCTTGTTGAAGAAGGAATATTAAAAAAAGGAGAATCTATCAACTTAGATGATATTGTTAAATTTGATTCTGAATTAAGAGATTTAACAAAAAAATTAAACGATCTTCAATCTGAGCAAAATAGAAAATCAAAAGAAATTGGCAAATTAAAATCTGAAAATTTAGAAGATAAATCTATTTTTAGTGATCTCAAAAAATTATCTAATGAGGTAAAAGATTTGGAAAATACTCATCGTATCAAATCTGAAGAATTAAGAAATATGCTTCTTCAAATTCCAAATATTCCTCATGATTCCGTTCCAGTAGGAAAAAATTCTGATGAAAATGTTATTTATAAAGATTGTGCATCAAAAAAAGAATTTACTTTTGATCCTAAAAGCCATGTAGATATTGTAAAAGATTTAGATTTAATAGATTTTGAAGCAGGAGCAAAAATTTCTGGAGCAGGATTTCCTTTATACAAAGGAAAAGGAGCCTTGCTTGAGAGATCATTAATTAATTTTATGATTGATTACAGTCTTAAAAATTATAACTACACTGAAATTTTCCCACCATTTTTGGTAAGACCTGATTCAGCGACTACTACTGGACAATTGCCAAAATTTGATGAAGATATGTATTATATCGAAAAAGACAATTTATACTTAATCCCAACAGCTGAAGTGCCTCTTACAAATATTCATAAAGATGAAATATTAAATTTAGACGATTTACCAAAATATTATTTAGCATATTCAGCATGTTTTAGAAGAGAAGCAGGCTCTTACGGCAAAGATACAAGAGGATTGTTAAGAGTGCATCAGTTTAATAAGGTAGAATTAGTAAAATTTGTTCATCCTAATGATTCGTATACTGAGCTTGAAACTTTAACTGACCAAGCATCAAAAATCCTTGATTTGCTAGAACTAGATTATAGAATTGTTGAATTGTGCAGTGGAGATTTAAGTTTTGCAGCTTCAAAATGTTATGATCTAGAAGTATGGGCTCCAGGAGAAAAGAAATGGTTAGAAGTTTCTTCTTGCAGCAATTTTGAAGATTTTCAATCCAGAAGAGGTAATATAAGATTTAGAGATGAAGATAATAAAACTAATCATGTTCATACTCTTAATGGTTCTGGTCTTGCAACACCAAGAGTTCTAGCAGCGCTAATTGAAACACATCAAAAAGAAGATGGTTCAATTAGCATTCCATCATCTTTGCAACCTTATACTGGGTTAGCGGAGATTAAGTAATTGAGAAAAATTTGGGTTAGTATCAATATTCTTTTTTGGACACTAATTTTAGGTGTAGCATCTATTATTTCGATTAAAATATCTAGAGATAAAAGTAACTTTAAATATTATAGTATAAAGTGGTCAGAATTTTTGATTAAAACATCTGGTGTGAAACTAGAAATAAATGGAAAAGAAAATATTAAAGTTAATAAAAACTATATTTTTGCGCCAAATCATACTTCTTTTATAGATTTTCCAGTCCTTTTTGTTTCTGTTGGTAAATATTTAGTTTTTGTTGCAAAGAAAGAATTAAAAAGAATTCCAATTTTTAATTCGATATTAGATGTTTCAGGATGCGTTTTTGTCGATAGAGAAAATACTAATCAAGCAGTTGAATCTTTAGATCAATTAAAAAAAAATATAGAGAATACTCCACGATCTATTGTAATTTTTCCAGAAGGCACTCGCTCAGAATCTCTTGAATTAGGTAATTTCAAAAAGGGAGCAGCTGTATTAGGTATTAATACTGGTTTACCAATTATTCCAGTATATATTGATGGCTCTTTTGATTGGTGGAATGCAAATTTTAGAGATAATTGCAATAAAATTGTTGTTAATTTTGGGGAACCTATTTTAACTAAAGACATAAATTATAGTGAGCGTGAAAATCTTACTGATTTAATTAAAAATCAAATAATTGGATTGAAGAAAAATGCAAAATAATTATCAGCTAGAAAATGTTATAGACGAAATAAACAATTCTAAAAACAATTCTAAAAAAATAGTATTTACCAACGGTGTATTTGATTTACTTCATGTTGGCCATGTTAGATATTTAAATGAAGCAAGGAATCTCGGACATATACTTATTGTGGGATTGAATTCTGACGATTCGGTCAAAAAGATAAAAGGCCCTTCTAGACCAATTAATATTTTAGAGGATAGAGCTTTAATTTTACTGGCTTTAAAATCTGTAGATTATGTAGTCAGTTTCGATGATGAAACTCCGTTAAATTTAATTAAAAAAGTAATGCCTGATATTCTAGTTAAGGGAGGAGACTATAAAATAGAGGATATTGTTGGGCATAAAGATGTCATCAAAAATGGCGGTTCGGTCCAATCTCTTCCTTTTCATGAAGGTTATAGTTCCACTCAATTTATTAATCAAATAAAAAAACAGTGACTTGATTGTCATTTAGTTTCAATATAATTTGGCACGTTTTATGAAAAAAATTAAACTATATTTATTGGCAACAGTGTTTGTAGGTAGCATATTTGCTCAGGATACAATAAATGGCAATGGCAAAAAACCATTTATGAATACAAGCGATACTGCTTTTTCTGCTACAATTAATAATATTTCGCCAATTCTAGACGAAGCAAAACAATTTCTTTCAGACGCAGTGATTGCAGATGTTAATCAAGATACAATCGAAGTAATCTATAATATAAAAAGAATTTTTGATCTTTTGTCTGATGTGGAACAAATTGGAGTTCGTAATGAGCTTGATAAAATTGAATTTGAGAAATTCCAAAATGATTTTATCAAGATGTATTCTACAAGATTAAATACTTTAGAAAATTCAAGTCAGATATTGAACGCTGAACTTATTCGCCAACAAGTTACAGATTTAGCAAATGAAAATGAATCAGTTGAAATGGGTACTACAAAATTTACTATCCTTGATGATCGAGAAGGACATATTCCATTAGTTACCAATTCTCAAGTAGAAAGTTACATTCGCTATTTTAAAGGCAAGGGAAGAAAAGGATTTAATATTTGGCTAAGGAGATACGTACAATATAGAGAAATAATACTACCAATATTAGAAGCAAACGATTTGCCTGAAGAATTAATTGTTGTATCTATGATTGAATCTGGATTTGATCCAAAGGCAGTATCTAGGGCAAAAGCAGTCGGTTTATGGCAATTTATGTATTTAACAGGAAAACAATATGGATTAGAAAGAACTTGGTATGTAGATGAACGTCAAGATATTATTAAATCTACAGAAGCAGCAGCTAAATACTTTAAGGATTTATATAGAGAATTTGAAGATTGGTATTTAGTATTAGCTGCATACAATACTGGTCCAGGTAGAGTGAATCGCGCAGTAAATCTTCACGAAACGTCTGATTATTGGCAGCTTTATTCACTGCCTAAAGATACAAAGAATTATATTCCTTATTTCTTATCATCTGCAATTATCTTGAAAAATCCAGAGAAATATGGATTTAAGATTCCAAAAGCAAAATCATTTAAATATGATGAAGTTGTGATTAAAAAAAGTGCTGATTTATCTGTAATTGCAAAGTCAGCAGGAACAAAAACAAATACTATTAAATATTTAAATCCAGAATTAAGACAATCTGCAACACCTGCAAATGGAGATTATGTATTGAGAGTTCCTTATGGAAGTAAAGAAAAGTTCTATAAATCATTTAATGCATTACCAGAGACAGAAAGATTTGCTACTCAAAAAGTAGAACATCGTGTTAAGAAGGGCGAAAATTTGTCCACTATTGCTTCAAAGTATCGCGTTCTCATTTCAGATTTGATGACAATTAACAATCTAAAAAGTGATAGATTGAGTATCGGACAAAGATTAAAAATTCCAGTCAAAGGTGGTATTTATTCTAATTACCCTGAAAAAATTACTTATACAGTTAAAAAAGGGGACACACTTGGTGGGATTGCTGATAAATACAACACAAGAGCAAGTGAAATTAGAAAATGGAATAAAATGAGTTCAAATAATTCATTGATAAATATTGGACAAAAATTAGTATTGTTTGTCGGTAAAAATGGTAGTAAATCTGACAATTCTCCAAAAAGAATTATTTATACCGTTAAATCTGGAGATCAATTAGGATATATTGCTGAGAAATATAACACTAGCGCAAAAAAGATTAGAGAATGGAATAAAATGCAACCAGGAAGTTATGCTATTTATCCTGGACAAAAATTAGTATTATTTGAAGAATAAAGTTGTAAAGGAAATAGGTATATGATTAAACAGAATATAGTTGACAATGTTTCAGCAAATACTGGTTTGACTAAAGTAGAAGTAGAAGCTGTATTGAATGAATCATTTAGCCAGATTATTAATGCATTAAGCAGAAATGAAAGAATTGAATTGAGAGGTTTTGGTACTTTTGCAGTAAAACATAGAATGCCAAAAAAAGCACGCAATCCTGCTACAGGAGACCCTGTTTATTTAGCAGAGCGTTATGTTCCAACTTTTAAACCTTCTCAATTAATGAAAAAATCTGTTAACGATAGCTTAATTGAATACTAAATAGGGAGAACTTTAATGCCTTGCGGTAAGAAAAGAAAAAAAAGAAAGATGAATACACATAAACGTAAAAAACGTTTACGTGCAGACAGACATAAGAAAAAAAATAGATAAGTAATATGAAACCGAAAAGTTTTGCTTTTTGGGCTAACGTTGGTAAAAAAGAGGTGCCAACATTAGTTTCTAGCGTTGCAGAGTGGGCAACTAATAATAATTTAGAGTTATTCTTACCTGATACTTTAGAGAATCTAGATTTTACCGCAAATAACTGTATCTTTTACAATTCAGAAGAGCTCCCGAATGTAGATTTTGTTTTATGCTTAGGAGGAGATGGAACTTTACTCTCTGCTGTGCGTCTTTTTAGTAACCCAATGGTTCCAGTATTAGGTGTTCATATTGGAGGTTTAGGATTTCTTGCTCAAATTGTTCCAGAAGAATTAATCGAAAAATTAGATTTAATTAAGAACGGTGATTTTACTATTGAAGACCGTTTAGTTCTCAATGCAGAAATTTCTCAAGAAGGAGAAAATAATACTTATTTTGCTATCAATGATTTTGTTGTTCAAAATAAAATAGCTTATCGAGTTACTTCACTTGATTTATACATAAATAACAAACATGTCAGTAATTATAAATCAGATGGTATCATTATAAGTACACCAACCGGTTCCACTGCATATTCTTTATCTTCAGGCGGACCAATTGTACAGCCAGATGTATTTTCTATCTTAATTACTCCAATTTCTCCACATTCTTTAACATCAAGACCTTTAGTGTTGCCTTCTGATGTAGACATTGAATTTCGATTTAATGGTGATTCAGAAGAAGAATTGAAATTGATTTGCGATGGACAACATATTGAGCATTTTACACGTGATTCAGTTGTAAAGATCAATCAAGCAAAAAATCATTTAAAATTTATTACATTCAATGACTATGATTACTACCAAACCTTAAAAACAAAAATGGTTTGGGGTAAACGAGGTTCATAAAAAAAGGAATTCAAATGTCAAAAAAAATATCACAAGACCAAATTCAACAATTAAGAGATAAATTTTCTTCTGATAATCATGTAAAAGTAGTTAGAAATGCAATGATTAAAACTAATTCTAATGAACTTTCAATGGATTGGGAAAAATATCGTAAAATAGATCATTCATTTTCGCATGTCGTTTCAGGAGAAATGCCAGCAACTAATCAAAAATCTAGTGGAAGATGCTGGGGTTTTGCTGGACTTAATCTTTTCAGAGTTTACTTAGGAAGAAAGCATAATTTGAAAGATTTTCAGTTCTCACAAAGTTATTTTATGTTTTGGGATAAGCTTGAAAAAGCTAATTATTTTTTAGAATCAATTTTATCTACTATTGAAGAAGATTTTGACAGCAGAATCGTCATGCACTTACTTCAAACTCCAACAGAAGATGGTGGACAATGGGATATGTGGGCAAATCTAATTAAAAAATATGGTGTAATCCCTCAAGCTGAAATGTCCGAATCTTTTTCTTCTAGCCAATCAGCTGAAATGAATAAAATGTTATCAAGAAAGCTTAGAGAAAATGCCCATGATCTTCGTAAAGAGTTTTCAAAGGGAACTTCAAATGAAGATTTAAATAAATTAAAACAAAAAATGATTGAAGAAATTTTCAGAATGTTATCAATGCATCTTGGTACTCCTCCAAGAAGTTTTAATTGGCAGGTAAGAGATAAAGATAAAAAGTTTAGTAGATATGAAAATTTAACTCCTCAATCTTTTTACAATGACCATGTTGGGCTTAACCTTGATGATTATGTTTGTTTAATTAATTGTCCAATGAGTAATAAAGAGTATAATAAAGTTTATACTGTAGAACATTTAGGTAACGTGGTTGAAGGAAACCCTATCAGATATTTAAATGTTGAAAGCGACATTATGAAAGAAGCGAGCATAAAATCAATAAAAGACGATAATCCTGTATGGTTTGGTTGCGATGTTGGTAAACATTTTCATAGAAATTTAGGAGTTATGGATACTGATTTATTTGATTATGAAATGTTTTATGGCACTGATTTTAAAATGAATAAAGCAGAAAGATTAGAGTATGGTCAAAGTCAAATGACCCATGCTATGCTATTTACCGGTGTTGATTTAGATGAAAATGGAAAATCAATTAAATGGAGAGTTGAAAATAGTTGGGGAGATAAAGGCGGCAATAAAGGATATCATATTATGTCAGATGATTGGTTTGATGAATACAATTATGAAGTAGTTGTCCATAAAGATTATTTATCAGATGAATTGAATGATATCTTTCAAAATGCTGAGGCTATACCTTTAAAACCTTGGGATCCTATGGGTGCTTTAGCAAAGTAAATGGATACTTTAAGCCATGCTCTTTGGGGAAGAGGTTTGTTTGGTTATAGGGGACATAAATGGCTAGCTGTTTTTTTTGGGGCTATGCCAGACCTTTTTTCTTTTGGAATATTAATTATTGTTAGACTTTTTAGTGGAAATTATACTAGCGGAAATTATACTTATGAAGGTCCTCCAAATTTAGAAAGTATTCCAAGTTGGGTTTTTTTTAACTACGACTTATCTCACAGTTTTATAACTGCTTTTTTATGCATTGGAATAGTTTATTATTTTAATAAATCGCTAACATTTCCCATGTTAGCTTGGCCTTTTCATATTTTACTAGATTTCCCTTTCCACTCTAAGGAATATTTTCCCACTAAACTTTTATGGCCCTTAACGGATTTTTCTATTGATGGAATTCCATGGTCAAATCCTGAAGTGTGGTTTCCTAATATGGCAGGAATTATAATTTTATTTATCTATAGAAATAAAAAATTCTTTTGAAAAGATTTGAAATAATATATCCGGCCATTTTTGGATTTTCTTTAAGTCGTCTTACTGAATAGTCATACCAATTATCTCCATAAGGAACATATATACGAACCTTATTATCTTCTTTTAGAAGTTTTTCTAACATTTTTTTCATTGGAACTCCATGGAGGACTTGAAATTCATATTGTGTCTTTGGGATATTCTGATCCTTAATCCATTCATACAAATTATTGATTATGTATTCATCGTGGCTTGCAATACCTATATAGGATCCTCTTTGTAAACCCATTTTTACTAGTTCAATATAATTTTCTCTTATTTCTTGATAGTCATCATAAACAATATCTTTATTTTCTACATAAATGCCTTTACAAACTCTGCAATTAAAATTTTCGCTTGATAGGGTGTCCATATCATTTATTGAACGATGCATATATGCTTGAAGTACAATCCCTACATTTTCATAAACTTCTAATGCTTCTTTATAAAGTTTGATTGTTTCAGATGTATACGGTGAATTTTCCATATCAAGTCTTAAAAAATTTTTATGTTGTTTCGCTTTTTCAGTTAATATCATAAGATTCTTTTTCACGATATCATATCCAAGATCTTGCCCTATATGGGTTAACTTAATTGATAAATTTGCACTTAATGATCTAGAGGATATTTCGTCATACAATTTTGAATATCGCTCTGTAATTTCAGTAGCTTCTTTTTCTGTAGTAACATGCTCTCCTAAGATATCAATAGCAATATCATACCCTTTTTTATTTAAATTGGCTACTGTAGACAACATTTCATTATCAGTGATGCCTGCAATATATGGAGATGCAAAAATTTTTATAAAACTTTTTGGGAAAAAAGGAATGATTTGAATTAGCAAATTATTTATTAACTTCATACCGAACAAATTTAATAAATAAAAAAAACAATGAAAGTAGTATTAATTATAGGGGGAGCAGTATCAGGGTCTACTGCAGCTAAAAAATTGACCGAAAACGGTATCCGTTGTATCATCGTTGACCAAAATCGTCTTCCCTATGGAAAAATTGAAGATGGACTTCCACGATGGCATGACAAACAACGTAATAATGAATATTCCAAAATTGATGAGATTATGAATCATGATCTTGTAGACTTTGTACCTTGTACTAAGATAGGACAAGATCTTTCTTTTGAAGATATATATAGCATGAACTGGAGCTGTATTTATTTTGCAAACGGTGCTTGGAACGATAGAAATTTTCCAATCGATGGTATTGAAAATTTTTCTAATTTTTATTATCAAAATCCTTTTGTGTATTGGTTTAATCACTATCATGAAAACAATTATAATGGCCCAGAAGTAAACATAAAAGATAACGTTCTTGTGGTTGGTGGAGGACTTGCTTCAATTGATGTTTGTAAAATTACTCAAATGGAATTGGTCAAACAAAAAATACAATCAGAAGTCAAAAATGTTGATGTTGTAAAAATGGAACATCAAGGAATTCCTAAATATTTAGAAGAGCATAATATCAACTATGAAGATCTTGATATTAAAGGAACAACACTTATATATAGAAGAGACATTGAAAATATGCCACTGACAACAATAGCGCCTGATGCTAAACCTGAGTTAGCTGAAAAACGAAAACAAGCACGAAGAAAAATCTTGAATAATACTCAAGAGAAATTTTTATTTAATGTTCTAGAGTGTACTCAGCCGGTTGGCTTGGATGTTATAGATAACAATCTAGAAGGATTAGAAGTTATAAAGAATGAGATTGTAGACAATAAGCCTACACAGGTTGAAAATTCAAACCAAATTTTAAAAGCTAATACCATTATTAGCTCTATTGGAAGTCTGCCAGAACCGATCGATGGCATTCCTATGAGCGGATCTACCTATGATATTATAGATGAAGATTCTGGTAAATTTAACAGTCTTGATAAAGTGCATGGCATGGGAAATGCAATTACTGGCAAGGGAAATATTAAAGCTTCTCGTATTAGCGCTAAAACTGTTGGAGATTTAACAATTGATTTGATTAAAGATATTGATTCTGATTCAGTAGATTCCATAAATAGTAAAGTTAAAGAATGGCAGGAACGTTCATCTTATAATGGAAATTATTTTGAATGGAAAATTGAAAAATAATTTTTGTTAATTATATAGAACTCAATCATCTTTTTTATTATTTTCTCATCGTCAATTGATTTTTATAATAAACGAGGGTAAACAAATTAATGTTTCGGCTTAAAATCAAAAAGGGACATGATATAAATATAGCTGGAAGATCAGCTAAAGAATTTTTACCTACCCAAAATTGCAATTCTGTTTCCTTGTCTCCTCAAAGTTTTCGCTATATTAAACCAAAGCTCTTAGTAGCAGAAGGTGATACAGTCAATTTGGGAGATCCTATTTTTTATGATAAGCTTAATCCAGAGATTAAGTGGCCAGCTATTGCTTCTGGAAAGATATCTAAAATTATTTATGGTGAAAGAAGATCCATTCAAGAGATTGTTTTTGATATTGATAAACAACAGGAACAATCTTTGCAAGATATTCCACCAAAAAATTTGTCATCAAAAGAAGATATAACTAATTATATGCTTGAAAAGAATATGTGGCCATTTATTAAACAACGACCATTTAATAAAGTTGCAAATCCATCTGATAAACCTAAATCATTAATTGTTAGTCTTGCAAATACAGCACCGTTAGCAATTAATCATAATTTTACTTTATCGGAACAAAAAGAATATATTATTAGTGCTCTTACATATTTGAAACAATTAACTAATGGTAAATTATTTGTAGTGATTCGACCAGGCGAATTTGAATATTTGTCTGAACTTGACTATATAAACCTTGTTGAAATTGAAGGACCTCATCCTGCTGGAAATATTGGAGTTGTCATCAATCATCTTGAACCAATTAATAATAAAGATGTTGTTTGGACAGTGGAAGGTCATCATTTGCCAATTCTTGGTAAAATGTTTAGTAAAGGTGTTTTTGATCCATCTGTTGTTATTAATATAGCAGGCCCTGTTGTAAAAAAACCAGGTTATATAAAAACAAGATTAGGATCTCCTGTAGGTATTCATTGCAAAAACAATCTTCTTGAAAAAGAAGTTCGTATTATATCCGGTAATATTCTTACAGGAAATAAGATTGATATGGAAGGCTATTTAGGTTTCTATGATTCATCTATATCTATTATTGAGGAGTCATTTGATAGATCATTTATGGGTTGGCTACACCCTGGAGGATCATCAAGATATAGCGTGTTTAATTCTTATATTGGTAGCAATAAAGAACCATATAATTTTACTACTTTACAAAATGGAAGCAATAGAGCTTTTGTTCCTGTTGATGCATGGGAAAAAGTTTTTCCAATGGATATTTATATTAACTCTCTTGCTAGAAGTATTGAAGCAAATGATATTGATGAAATGGAACAATTAGGCATTTATGAATGCGATGAAGAAGATGTAGCGCTTTGTTCATTTGTTTGCCCAAGCAAAACAGATGTTGGATCTATTGTTAGAAGAGGTTTGGATTTAATATACTTTGATGCATAAATGAATTTTTTAAAGAACATATTAAAACAATCAGGAAAATTATTTGAGGAAGGAAAGCCTTTATCATGGGCATATCCAGTATGGGAAGCAACTGATACTATCTTGTTTTCTACAGACAAACAAACAAGTTCAGGCCCTCATGTAAGGGATAATATGGACATTAAAAGAGTTATGTTTTCTGTGGTAATTGCTCTAATTCCTTGTTACTTATTTGGAGCTTACAATATTGGTTATTTAAATGCTTTAGCAACTGATGTTTCAAGATCTTTAATTGATAATTTTATTTTTGGAATGTCCTATGTATTACCAGTTCTAATTGTAACATTTGTTTCAGGTGCAATTTGCGAACTTTCTTTTGCAATTATTCGTAAACATGAAGTAAATGAAGGGTTTCTTGTTACGTGTGCATTAATTCCTTTAACGATGCCACCGGATGTTCCTTTGTGGCAAGTATTCATTGGGACTGCATTTGGTATTATCATTGGTAAAGAAATTTTTGGTGGAGTAGGCACTAATATTTTCAATCCAGCACTAACAGCTCGAGCTTTTATGTATTTTGCTTTTCCTACTAAAATGTCTGGAGATAAGATATGGGCAGTAGGACCTGATGGTTATACTGGAGCAACTGCATTAGCCATACCAGCTAATCCTACTGAAGCTGATATAGCAAATTTAAGTTCTAATGGACTAGATGTTACTGCTTCAAACCTGCTTAACCAATCAACACAATTTGATTTTTCTTTATGGAATATGTTTTGGGGTTTAATACCTGGGTCAATAGGAGAAACAAATAAATTAATAATTCTAATTGGTGCAGCTTTTTTAATTTATATAGGAATTGCATCTTGGAGAACAATGTTGTCCTCAGTTATAGGTTTAGTATTGACTGCATCAATCTTTAATCTACTTTCTGGCTATTCTACTAATGCAATGTTGACAATTACACCATTAGAACATCTTTTAATTGGTAGTTTTTTGTTTGGTGTAGTGTTTATGGCTACTGAGCCAGTTACATCTGCTCATACAGAAAAAGGAAAATGGATATATGGTTTTATGATTGGAGTTTTAACTGTTCTGATTCGATCAATTAATCCAGCTTATCCGGAAGGTGTAATGCTTGCTATTCTAATTATGAATATGTTTGGTCCATTAATAGATTACTATGTTGTCAAATCTAATATAAATATGAGGATTTCTAGAAGTGCATAGTAATCGCTATACATTAATTTTTGTTTTTATAGTAACTGTTGTTTTAGGAACTATACTTTCTTTTACTAAAGAAAACTTAAGAGAAGATCAAGAAAACAACCTTAAAGCTGATGTAAATAAAACCATTCTCCGTTCGCTTGGTTTTTCAGAAGAACAAGGAAGCTCTTGGTCGAATGAAGATGTTGAAAAGATATTTACTTCTAACGTTGTAGGGCTATGTGTTGATTCTCAGGGAAATATCATTGATAATGTTGTATTAGAAGAAATTGATATTGAAAAGAATATTGAACAATTACCAGTTTATCTGAGGGTTGTTGATGGTGAATTTCAAGGAATTGCATTGCCAGTCGCAGGAAAGGGATTATGGTCTACAGTATTTGGCTATATCGCTTTGGAGCCAGATTTAAATACAGTTTTAGGTATTCAATTTTATAAACATGGAGAAACTCCTGGCTTAGGCGGTGAAGTTGAAAAGAAATGGTTTACAAATAATTTTATTGGTAAAAAGATTAGAAATAACAAAGATGAGATTATTGGAGTAGAAGTTCTCAAAGGCAAAGTAGATAATAGCAAGAAAGATTCTATACATCAAGTTGATGGAATTTCGGGAGCAACTGTTACTTCCAAAGGGGTTACTATATTTTTAAAGGATGATTTAAAAAGATATGAAGCATATTTAAATAAGGTTAAAGAAAATGGAATTATTTGATTCAGAATCTAAAAAAATTGTTAGCGATCCGTTAAATGTAAACAATCCTATTTCTTTACAAGTTTTAGGTATTTGTTCTGCTTTGGCAGTTACAATAAGGTTGGATCAGGCAATTATTATGACATTTGCTGTGATATTTGTTTTGTGTTCATCGAATGTAGTGATTTCTTTATTAAGAGATTATATACCTGCTCGCGTTAGAATCGTTATAATGCTTTCAGTGATTGCATCATTAGTTTCATTTGTTGATGAAGTGCTTCAAGCATATATGTATAACATGAGCAAGCAATTATCAGTGTTTGTTGGTCTTATTGTGACTAATTGCATTATTATGGGTCGTGCTGAAGCATTTGCAATCAAGCATGGTCCTTCAAAAGCATTTTTAGATGGCCTAGGAAATGGATTAGGCTATGGAATGATCATTATTATTGTATCATTTTTTAGAGAATTGTTTGGATCAGGGACCCTTACTTTGCCAGATGGTGGAGCAGGTTATGTATTATTTCAAATGCCAGATTGGTTATATGCTGCTGGCTATGAAAATATTGGATTGTTAGTGTTGTCGCCAGGAGCATTTTTCATATTAGGTTTTGTTATCTGGATGCAAAGAGAAATAGTTGGACTGGAGGAAGAAGAATAATGGGCCTTGAACATTACCTTAGTATTTTTACAAAAGCTGTTTTTATTGAAAATATGGTTTTAGCATACTTTCTAGGGCTCTGTTCATTTTTAGCTATATCTAAGAAAATTGATGCGGCAGCTGGAATCGGAATGGCAGTAGTAGTTGTTTTGACTATCACAGCTCCAATTAATTGGTTTATTTATGAGTTCTTATTAGGCAAAGGAGCTTTGCAATGGATTAATCCTGATAATCCTAAATTTGCTGAAATTGATCTAAGTTTTTTGAAACTTATTGTATTCATATCAGTCATTGCAGCAGCAGTTCAGTTGACAGAAATGTTTTTAGAGAAATTTTCACAATCGCTTTATAATAGTTTAGGCATATTCCTTCCATTGATTGCTGTGAACTGTTCTATTCTTGGAGGCTCTATGTTTATGGTAGAGAGAGAGTATTTTTTATTAGAAACAATGGTTTATGGTTTTGGTTCTGGAGTTGGTTTTTTATTGGCAATTTTAGCTCTAGCATCTGTTAGATATAGACTGCGTTATTCCAATATCCCACCAAGATTAAGAGGTGTTGGCATGGCAATGATTTTAACAGGTTTATTGTCTATGGCTTTTATGGCTTTTTCTGGAATTGATTTATGAGCGATTTTGCTATTACAGTATTATTAGCGATTACAGTTTTTACATCTGTGATATTATTGTTGGTAATTGTGCTTAACACTATTTCAAATTTTTTACTTCCTCAAGGAGAAGTTGATATAATTATTAATGATGATCCAAGTAAATCATTAAAAGTTCAAACAGGGTCTACTGTATTATCAGCACTGTCTTCTCAAAACGTATATCTCCCATCCGCATGTGGAGGACAAGGAACTTGTGCTCAATGCAAATGTCAAGTTGTAGAAGGAGGGGGAGAAATATTAACAACTGAGAAAGCTTATATCAGCAGAAAAGATCAGAAAGATCATTGGAGATTAGGATGTCAGGTTAAGATTAGAGATAATATGAAGATTAAAGTTCCTGATGAAATTTTTAGTATTAGAAAATGGGATGCGGTAGTGAAATCTAATGACAATGTTGCAACTTTTATTAAAGAATTGATTCTTCAATTACCTGAAGATGACCCTATCTTATTTGAGTCTGGCGGCTATATTCAAATTGATGTTCCAAAATATAAAGATTTGGATTATAAAAGTTTTGATATTGGTGATGAATATAGAGATGATTGGGATAAATTTGATGTTTGGCAATATAAAGCAGAGAATCCTGAACCAGTTTTTAGAGCATATTCAATGGCAAATCATCCAGCT
>CAYZYM010000054.1:0-2823 GCA_964482595.1 uncultured bacterium
GATAAATTATAAGATACAATACAGAGGAATGATAATCAAAATAACCTGATTCAAAGATATATGGTTTTACCAAATAGACAATCATCCCTGTTGACAATCCAGCAAGAATTGGTTTCAACAACTTGGTTGATAACAAATTCAGCCCCAATAAGTAATAATTTTCAAAAAATCTTAACAGACTAATCAAGAAAAGAGCAATAGTTGTTCCCATTGCTGCTCCAGCAATACCAAACTGTGGAATCAGCATTATATTTAAGAAAATGTTTGTAAAAAGTGCGACTAAAGCATTGATAAGATTATATTTTTGAAATCCGCTCATTGTAAGTGATGGAGATCCTAGCCCAAAAACAGCTTGAATCATAATTCCCACTGTCAATACTGGTAAAGCAAGTGAGTTGTTACCAAATTCCGATCCAAAAAGCATCAATATTGTATTTGAAAACAAAATTAAAAATATAAATAAAGGCAAACTTGTTAATAGGATCCATTTTGTAGATAACTGAAACACTTCTAGCATTTTTGTTTGATTCTTTTCATGAAAATATTGAGAAAAAAGTGGTGCAAAAATACTTGCGAAGGCAAATAATATCATTCTTATTAACCCAGCTGTGCGTTCGACAGGATGATATAAGCCAACATCCTTGGCATCCTTTAAAATTCCAAGCATAATGATATCTGTCCAATGCATAATAATGCCAATGGCAGATACAAACATCAAAGGAAGAGAAAATCTTAAAATTTTGTTATCAAATTTTGCATTCAAAACTTTGCTAACGTTTACATCAACAAAACTATTGAGATAATGCAATATCAAAAAGAATCCAATCACAGCAGAAACGACTGTAGGGGCTAGAATCGCAACATTAACACCAAAAAACACATAAGAAAGTATCATGGTAAGCAATAATGTAAATGGATTAACAATCTGATTAACAAAAACTTTATACTTTAATATCTTAAATCCTTGTGTAGCAAAAGAAGCAATCAGCGTTGTGACTGTAAAAGGCAATGTCAGGGCATAAACTTTGATAACAGTGGATAAAAATTTATCTTCATTGAATAAATTCAGGACAATCCAATCAGAAGAAAAATAAAGTAACAATCCAATAAGAATACTGGACATAAATCCCATCTTAATAGATGCATAGATACTATTTCTAACATTATCATTTTTTTCTTTTTCTCTACTAACATAGCGAAGTACACCATTATCAAGACCCATAATACCAAAAATTTCACCAATTCTAGTGATGGCATTACCAAGAGAATAAATACCCAACATTTGAGGTCCAAACCATCTAGCCATCATTATTGAGAATAAATAACGAAACAGAGAACCCATTCCCATACCACCAAATGATATAGATGCCTCTTTAGCTACTTTTCTTCCTATAAGATTATTACTCATAATTATCTTAATTTAAAATATATCCACTTTAAGAACCCTCCTGGTAAATAAAAAAATATCCAATAGAAGGTTATGGTAAATAACTGCAAACCCGATGCATGTTTCCAAAATAATTTCATTTGGGAAAATAACTTCATTTTTATCTTCTGAAAAGAATTCTCACCTAACGAATGGGAAATTCTATGAAGAATAACTGATTTTGGAGCATAGATAATTTTATTATTACCGACTCTTGTCCTAATACTGAGATCAACATCCTCACAATACATAGAAAAAGATTCATCGAAACGATTAAATTTTTCAAAATCAGAAGCTTTAATACACATACAACACCCAGTTGCATACATTGTTTCCATTGGAAAAGAATATTTTGGACTATCAAAATCTCTTATTCCAATATGATTCATAATTCCTTTCCATAAATCAATTGTTCCACCAGCATACCATACCATATTTGTATCTCTTGAAAATAAAATTTTTGGAACTGAAATGACACAATCAGAATTCTGTAAAAAAGGGTCAATTAAATGATTAATAAAATCTCTACTAACAATTGTGTCATTATTTATAAAAAGAAAGAAATCATCTTTATCAAATCTAAGAAAATCTACAGCGGCATTATTGCCTCCGGCATATTTTAAATTTTTTTCTAAACAAAGAAGATTAATATCAGAGAAATTATCCTTTAAAAAATCAACAGAATCATCAGAAGAATTATTATCAACTACTAAAATTTCATAATTTGGATAATCAACTCTTTTTAAGGATGACAAACATTGTTCTATAACATCTTTGCCATTCCAATTAAGAACAATAACATAAACTTTTGGATATGCTTGATCATTCATTTACTTTTCTTTCAAACTCTTCCCAAGAAAACTGTTTTTTATAATCACGAATAAAAGAACTCATATCTTCAAAGAGCTTTTCTTTAAAAAAATAATCTATCTTATTAGATAATTCTTTTTCATCGTTAACAACAAAGCCAGTTTTACCATTAACAATATATTCACTTAATCCACCAACGTTTGTTACAATCACAGGTCGGTTAAAATTATAAGCAAGGGATAGCACTCCGCTTTGTGAGCCATGTTTGTAAGGCATAACAACAATATCAGAAGCCATAAAATACTTAGCAGTATTATTTTGATCTATAAACTTTAAATCGAACATAAATTTTTCTTGCAAATTGAGCTTATTAATCAAATTATAATATTTTGACATTGATTCATAATTTTCACCAGCTATAACTACTGTGAAATCAGATAAAGAGCTATTTAAATGCTTTACTGCTTCAATCAGATTATCAAGACCTTTGTATGGGCGAATTAATCCAAAAAATAGAATTACTTTACTGTTTACTATACCTAATTCTTTTCTAGCGCTCTCTTTTGTATGTGCATTATTATCGAGCA
>CAYZYM010000055.1:0-2131 GCA_964482595.1 uncultured bacterium
TTTATCGTTAACAAGAGTCCCATTAATATTGTAATTATTATTCTCTTTATCTTCTGCATCCAAAGAATCACCGTCGACTGGTACAGTTTTAGGATTTTCTTCAGATATTAGACGAGAATTATTAATGATATTTTCGTCAAACGAATTTGCAGGAAACTGAAAAATAAGAAACAAAATTATACCTAAAGATAGAGTAAGATATACAAAATTTTGACGAGAAAAACCAAAAATATCATTTGATTTCTCATCAGTGACACCAACATTAAGACTATCTATTTTATTAGCTAGTTTTTTATCAAACTCTTCTGATAGCTTCAAGGATTCAGATTCTCTCATTCTTGAGATAATATTGCGTATCTCATCCACCTTTGATTGATATTCAGGATTCTCAGCTAAAAAAGCTTCAAACTCTTTACGATCTTTTAAATCAAGATCTCCTTCAATCCAGCTTGAGATTCTATCTTCAAATTTATTATAATCCATTTCTACTCCTTAAAGTGTTTCAATTTTTCAGCCAGTTGAATTCTTCCTCTATTAATCCTAGATTTGATTGTACCAACTGGTATTTCTAGTATCTTACTTATTTCTGCATAAGAAAGTTCCTGAAAATCTCTTAAAACTACTGCAATACGAAAATTTTCGGGAATCTCGTCTAAACATTTGTTTAATTCTTCTACTGCAAGTTCATTTTGAACCTTTTTTTCTAAAGAATCTTCATTACTTGGAACATCAATAGACTGCCCTTGATCATTCCACATTGATTCAGTTTTTCTTCGCTTATTTTTTCTTATTTCTGTCAATGCTAAATTTTTAGCAATGGTATATATCCATGTAGAAAATTTTGCAACAGGCTTATAATAATGTTTATGAGTGAATAACTTAATCATTGTCTCCTGAACAATATCTTCTGCAGCAAATTGATTATTTAAATATCGAAATACAAAATTGTATAAACGATCTTTATATCTGTTTACTAATTCATCATAAGCATGGCGATCACCATTCTGAAATCGCTCAATTAATTGTTCATCGGTCAATTTAAATTCTTCATTCATATCGGTAGATTTGGGTGACAAGGTTTGTAAATTCTGACTCATTAATAATATTTTTTGTTTTAATCTTTTTATCTAAACCGGCTAATAGGTTAATACCTCTTTCAATTTCTTCTAGAGTATACTTCTCTGAAGATGAAGGAATTTTAGTAATAATTTTCCCTCTTAAATTATTACGACTAAAATCAGTGATTGTTCCATTATTTATTTTTGTAAAAAATAATGCTTCAAAAATTGTAAAAAATGAATTTAAAACATACAAAAGTCCAAATTGATTTAGAATTGATATTCCTGATGACAATACTTGATCAACATCTTTATCACAGATAGCATAATTTAATTCCCAAAGCTGTTTATTTTTTTTCCAATCATAAAAACTGTCTAACCAGTCTTCATTTATATCTTCTACGCTATCGGAAAGAACACTTAATTTTGAAATTTCATTATAAATTGCAGAAAAATTATTACCAAATATTTCAATCAAGTTATTAGCAATTTTATTGTTAATTGGAAAATCAAAATCACTTGAAAAAACTTTAATCCACCTACTCATCTCGCTCTCAAATGGAACACTAATGTCAATTACAGTAAAAAAGGGTGTAATATCATTTACAAACTGACTTTTAATAAAATTTTTCTTTGAATTGTAATCAAAACCAAGAAAGGAATTATCTGTGCATACAATAATATTAGAATTTTCATTATTTGATAAAGAATTGATAAATAGATCCCTATTCTTTTTACTTATTTTATTAATGTTTTTGATGATTATAATTTTTTTTGATTGAAAAAGATCTATTGCGCTTAGGCTATTCAAAATATCATCTTGAACACTGGCTTTTTCAGAACAATCAAATGTCACAGATTCTAAAAAATCACCATTGCTCTCTTTAATCAAATTTTTGATATAGAGATAGAGAAAATCATTATCACCAACTAATAAAAAATTATTGTCTGGATTTTTTTTAATATTTTGTATTGCTTGTATTGCTTTAATCATATTCTATTACTTTTTAGACTCATCAACTACTATACCATAACTACCAGATTGTAGCACTGAAGCTTTAGAATCTTTATTA
>CAYZYM010000056.1:0-1747 GCA_964482595.1 uncultured bacterium
TAATTTTAGAGAATTTGTTTACTCAATTAGACTGAATTAGCATACTTTTAAGCCATTTTGGCATATTTTTTATAAAATAATAACTTTTTAAGTTAAATTTGTTTAAAGGCACGCTTTTTGCAACAATAGAATTAAGAAAAATGGAAAATATACAAAAAAAATATCCAGTAATGCCTTTGAGGAATACAGTATTATTCCCTCAACAGGTTATTCCTATTTATGTTGGCAGGGAAAAGTCTCTTAAATTAATTGAAGAATTAGATCCAGAGAATAAACATATAGTTGTTGTTGCACAACAAGATGGATCAGTTGAAGATCCAAAACAAGAAGATTTATATTCTTATGGAACATTAGCTCTTGTGCTAAAAGTATTTGATATGCCAGACAATAGTAAATCTGCTATTGTTCAAGGAGTTGATCGAGTAAAGGTTTTAAAATATAACGATGAAAACACTTATTTTACTGCTGATGTTGAAAGAATTCCTGAAGAAAAAACTGGTGATCCTGATGTAGAAGTTGAAGCATTAGCAAAAGGATTAAAAAATTCATTTACTGAATTAATTAAGATATCACCAAATCTAAATGAAGAGCATGCAGGTATGTTATCTAATATTGATCGTCCTTCTCGTTTGGCTGATCGCGCTACTTCTCTTTTGTCTGTTTCTAATTCAGAAAAACAAGAAGTATTAGAAGAGCTAGATATTAAGAAACGTGTTGAAAATGCAATTAATCTTCTTCAAAGAGAGATTCAACGTATTAAGCTTGGTGAAGAAATTCAAACAGAAGTACAAGATGAGATTTCAAAAACTCAAAGAGAGTATTATCTAAGAGAACAAATGAAAACTATTCAAAAGGAACTTGGTGAAGATAACCAAACCGTTGAATTAGATGAATTAAAGGCAAAGATAGCTGATGCAAAGATGAGCGCAGAAGCTGAAAAGGTTGCTAATAAAGAATTAGATCGTTTATCACGCATTTCACCTCAATCACCTGAGTATTCTGTTGCAAGAACTTATTTGGAATGGTTGACAGATTTGCCGTGGAGTAAATCAAGTAAAGATAATTTAAATATTGAATCTGCACATAAAACTTTAGATGAAGATCATTATGGTTTAGACAAAGTTAAAGAACGTGTTTTAGAATATTTAGCTGTTCGATCATTAAAAAAGAAAGTGACAAAAAGTGACGCAGTAAAAGGTCCGATTTTATGTTTTACTGGGCCTCCTGGAGTTGGTAAAACTTCTTTGGGTAAATCCATTGCTAAATCTATGGGAAGAGAGTTTGTAAGAATTTCTCTTGGTGGCGTTAGAGATGAAGCAGAGATTAGGGGACATAGAAGAACATATATTGGTGCATTGCCAGGAAGAATTATTCAATCATTGAAAAAAGCTAAGACCAATAATCCAGTATTCATGTTAGATGAGATTGATAAACTTGGTTCTGATTTCAGAGGAGATCCATCTTCTGCTATGCTTGAAGTATTAGATCCAGAACAAAACCATGCATTCAGTGATCATTATTTAGAAGTTGATTTTGATTTAAGTAAGGTTATGTTTATTTCGACAGCAAATTATCCACACAATATACCTCCAGCACTACATGATAGAATGGAGATGTTAGATTTCAGTGGATATATTGATGATGAAAAAGTAAAGATTGCACAAAAACATCTTATCCCAAAACAAATTAAAGAAAATGGATTAACTGCTAAGCAAGCAAAATTCACTGAAGATGGAATCAAGGAAGT
>CAYZYM010000057.1:0-4159 GCA_964482595.1 uncultured bacterium
TTCATCAACTGGAAAAGCTTCTTCATCACCATCTTCTCTTTTCTTTGATTGATCTTCAAATCTAGCTCTTTGATCTATTGGATCATTAAGTTCAGAAAATCCATTAGCAAATTCCATACCTGCAATAAACAATTCAAACCTTTCTGTAAAATTTGTATCTCCATCACGACTTATTTTAGCCAGAGGAGAAATTTCTACAGGATGATTAATCACATAAGTTGGATTAATTAGATTTGGTTCAATTTTTCTTCTCATTATTTCATCAATCATTTTAGCTAAACCATCACTTTTTTTAATCTTTAAATCTAATTTTTTGCATAAATCAAAAACTGATTTCTTATCACTTAAATCGATAGAATGACCAGTATGTTCCTTAATTAATTCATCCATAGTTTTTCTTGCAAACTTTTTAGAGAAACTAATTTTATGGCCGTCCCAAGAAATTGTTTTCATATTTAAATCTTTTGCTATTTTTTTAAACATTTTCTCAACAAAATCCATCATAAAATTATAATCAACATAAGCCTGATAACATTCCAACATAGTAAATTCAGGATTATGGCTACGATCAATGCCTTCATTTCTAAAGTCTTTTGACATTTCGTAAACCTTTTCAAATCCGCCAACAATTAATTGTTTTAGGTAAAGCTCGGTTGCTATTCTAAGATAAAACTCTTGATCTAAAGCATTATGAAATGTTTTAAAAGGTTTAGCATTTGCACCTCCATAGATAGGTTGCAATACTGGAGTTTCAACTTCTATATAACCATTTGTATTTAAAAAATCTCTAATTGAATTAATTATTTTGAATCTTTTAATATAATTTTCTTTTGTTTCTGGATTTATAATCAAATCCAAATAACGTTTCCTATATCTTAGCTCTTTATCAGATACTAAATTATATTTTTCACCGTCTTTTTCTTTAATATCAGGGATTGGTCTTAAATTTTTACTCAAAATGGTTAATTTTTTAACTTTGATAGTGACAGCCTTTGTTTTAGTAATAAATACTTTTCCAGTCACTCCAATATAATCGCCTATATCCATTAGTTTGAATAAATCATAAAGATCATTTCCAACATCATCTCTTCCAACATATAGTTGAACTCGTCCCGATTGATCTTGAATATTGCTAAATGCAGCTTTCCCCATATTTCTTAGAGACATAATTCTGCCTGCAATAGAAACATTCTTACCAATGATATCTTCCTTTATATCGCTTGCGGAATGAGTGCATTTAAATTCATACGGATAAGGATTTATTCCTAATTCACGAATTTTATTTAATTTTTCTAAGCGAGCTTTTATGATTTGTTCTAAACTTTTATTTTCCATTCCTGATAAACTTATTTCTTTTTTTCCATTTTATCTAATAAATAACTATATATAAAATCATCAATATCTCCGTCCATAACGCCTTTTGCATTTCCAACTTCAAATTTTGTACGATGATCCTTTACCATGTTGTATGGATGAAAAACATAAGAACGAATTTGATTTCCCCATGCAATATCTTTTTTATCGCCTTCTAATAATTTTTTTGATTCTAAATTTTTTTCCAATTCAATTTGATAGAGCTTTGATTTTAAAACTTTTAAAGCCTGTTCTTTGTTCTTGTGTTGAGATCTTTGGCTTTGACACTGTGCAACAACTCCTGTAGGAATATGTGTAATTCTAATAGCAGAATCAGTTTTGTTTACATGTTGTCCTCCAGCTCCACTTGCTCTTAAGGTATCAATTCTTAAATCTTTTTGATTAATCTCTATCTCTACATTCTCATCAGCTAAAGGATAAACAAAAACAGAGGCAAAAGAAGTGTGTCTTCTACTATTTGAATCAAAAGGAGAAATTCGAACTAATCTATGAATTCCAATTTCGGATTGTAATAATCCATATGCATAACTACCAACAACTTCAATGGTACAATCTTTTATCCCTGCTTCGTCTCCAGACTGAAAATCAATAGTAGTAAATTTAAAATCTTTGGATTCTCCCCACATAGAATACATTCTATATAGCATTTGTGCCCAATCTTGACTTTCTGTTCCTCCTGCTCCTGGATGAATCGATATAATTGCATCCTTCGAATCATTTTCTCCATTTAAAATTAACTTTAATTCAAATTCCTTAATTAATTTGGAGAAAATTTCTAATTCTATCTGAAATTCAGACTCGCTTATTTGATTATTACTTAAAAAATCGTAGAGCACTTCCATGTCATCAGCTTTCTGAGATAATCTATTTCTTAATTCTATATCTTTTTCAATAATAGATATTTGTTTCATTAAGGAAGCTGTTTTTTTATTGTCTTCCCATATGGAAGGATCGGATGTTTTTTCTTTTAATTTTACAAGAGAAGCTTCTTTGCCTTCTAGGTCAAAGATGCCTCCTAATTTGACTAAATTTTTCTATCAGAGAATTATATTTTTCTTTTAAATCCATGCACTAATTAAAAATCCAAGAGTGAGCAATATGCCTGTTAGAAAATGAATACCAATAGTAGAAACATTTACAATTAATAATTCATATGGAAGTTGCTGAAGATTTGCGTCTTCTTTTTCCCATTCGTCCAACCAAGCAAAACCTTTTTTCTGAGCAAAATTAAATATAAGCAAAGGGAGTAAAGCTATTAATGTAAATAAGTTACCCGTATATAGAGATGCCCCCAAAATAATCATAAAAGATAATAACATTGAGTTTTTCCAAACGTTAAATGGAGCTCTATAATTTGCTTTTTCTGCAGGACCTGCTAATCTTACAACCCAACTGTTTTTATTGGCTGCTTTATCTGCATTGTAATCTTGAAAACAATTGATAAATAATACTAGAGCAATAAATATACCAACAGGTAATGAGAACAATAAAGTGGTTAACGGGTCAACAGATTGGTTTTGCATATATGCTGCTCCATAAACCATTAAAGGACCAAATCCAATAAATACTGCTAAGTCTCCAAGTCCATTATAAGCTAATCTTAACAAACCAGTATACATTATACCAAGGAAAACTCCAACTAAACCTAAATACATTAAAATTGACATAGCAAAATAATCACCAAAAACTCTATTATTTAATTCAAGGCCAATAAAAATTGTTATAGCAAATGAAAATATAGAAAACAATAAAGTATTGGCGGGCGTTATTAGTCCTGATTGTATTCCTCTAGAACCTCCATTAAATGGGCTAAACAATTTATTCATTTCATCATTTCTTGATGTGTGATCAAAGTAATCATTGATTACATTGGTACCAATGTGAGCAAATAATGCACCCACAAACACTAACCAAAAAATTGACCAATCAAATGTGCCAAATTCATTATAGGCAATAGCTGATCCAAGCAATATTGGAGCAATTGTTGCAGTTAGAAATGGAGCTCTTATTATAGTTATCCAATATTTAAGAATCCTAGAAAGATTACCAACCAATTCAGATAATAAATTTGGCTTATTTTCTGGCAATTCCATCCATTCAAATTGAGTGTCAGCATAAAAATCAACATATTTAATTGTAGTTGGTTTTATTTTATAATAACCAACAACATCATTAGCAATTAAAAAGTCATCATGCATATATTCAGAAAATGCTTGAGTAATTTTTAAAATTAATTGTTTAGCTTTATCTTTTTCTGATTGATCAGTTATTTTTTTAGCAAATCCATCAATTTGTAGCTCTTTAATTCCATCTTCTCCATCTGGCCTAATAACACATTGGACTTTTGGATTAAAAGCAATTTGAACAGCTTTTCTTGATGGATTAAAAGTAAAGAAATATATATCAAAGCCATCATTTGCAAAATATACATTCGCAGCAGAAGGATTGCCTGCAACACTAGTTGATAGTGTAAGGAAATTTGAACGATTCAATAAATCAAAAATTTTATCTTTTAACATATTTACCCCTCTTTATTGCTAATCAATTTTTCTTTTAATAATTTATTCAACTCATCTAAACTGAGCGAAGAACTTATAAAATGTCCATCTTCAGCAACAGAAATTTTTCCAGTTTCTTCAGAAATAACAATTGCTAATGCATCACTTTCTTCAGATATGCCTAAAGCAGCTCTATGTCTTGTTCCCATTTCTGGATTTAGTGTTTTACTTTTAGTGAGTGGCAATATACATGCAGCAGCATCAATAATATCTCTATGAATAATGAT
>CAYZYM010000058.1:0-5638 GCA_964482595.1 uncultured bacterium
TATTCAACCTACAGTAATCGTAACAAGTAATCCACATTTCAAAACCATTGAAGAAGAGATTTTCGGACCAGTGCTTACAATTTATGTTTATGATAATGACAAATGGTCAGAGACATTAGATCTTATTGATAATACTTCTCCTTATGCGTTAACTGGATGTGTTTTTTCAGAAGATAAAGATATTGCTGAAGAAGTGAGGTCAACATTAAGGTTCTCAGCAGGTAATTTTTATATTAACGATAAACCAACAGGTGCTGTTGTAGGTCAGCAACCATTTGGTGGAAGTAGAGCTTCTGGCACAAATGATAAAGCTGGATCCATGTTAAATCTATTAAGATGGACATCGCCAAGAACTATTAAAGAGACATTTGAACCTCCAGTAAAATATCAATACCCATTTATGGACGAAGATGAAAATTCATGAATATCAAGCAAAAGAAATTCTAGAAAAATTTGATATACCAATTCAAAGAGGTTATACTCTAGAAAATAAGGAAGATATCAACCTTATTATCAAAAAAGTTCAGAAAGAATTTCAAACTGAAGCAGTTGTTGTAAAAGCGCAAATTCATGCAGGAGGCCGTGGCAAAGGTGGTGGCGTGAAATATTGTCCTTCATTCGAAGATGCCCAAACTAGCGCTGAAAATATCTTAGGAATGAATCTTGTTACCCATCAAACTGGTCCCGAAGGTAAAAAAGTAAACAAAATACTAATTACTGAAGCACTAGATATTAAAAAAGAATATTATTTTGCCATTACTTTTGATCGTTCAAAAAATTGTGATGTTTTTATTGTTTCAGATGAGGGTGGAGTTGACATTGAAGAAGTTGCTAAAAATTCACCAGAAAAAATTGTTAAAGCTTGGATTAATGATTCAGCTGATTCTTTAGATAATAGTATTAAAAAAATAATTGCTCAACTTTCATTAGAAAAATATGAAGATCAAATTGATGATATTTTTAGAAAATTATATAAATGCTATTACGAATCAGACTGTTCCCTACTAGAAATTAATCCTTTAATTATTACTGAAGACGATAAAATAATTGCTCTTGATGCAAAAGTGAATATTGATTCTAATGCTCTTTTTAGACATCCTGATATTATGTCATACCGAGACAAATCAGAAGAAAATCCTTTGGAGCTACAAGCGTCAGAATATGGATTAAATTATATTAAACTTGATGGAAATGTTGGTTGTATGGTCAATGGTGCTGGATTGGCAATGGCAACTATGGATATCATAAAACATTACGGCGGTGAGCCAGCAAACTTCTTAGATGTGGGTGGAGCTGCTAACGTAGATACTATTAAAAATGGATTTAAAATTATTTTATCTGATTCTAACGTGAAATCAATATTAATTAATATTTTTGGTGGAATTGTACGATGTGACAGAGTTGCTAACGGAGTAATTCAAGCAGTTAAAGAATTAGAATTAGATGTATCAGTTGTAGTGCGACTACAGGGCACAAATGCTGATGTTGCAAAAAAAATACTTGATGAATCTGATATAAGCATTATTAGCGCTGAAACAATAAATGAAGCTGCTGAAAAAGCGGTAGAGGCGGTAAAATAATGTCAATACTATTAAATAAAGATACTACTATTCTAGTGCAAGGAATTACTGGCTCTGAAGGTCTCTTTCATACAGAACAAATGCTGAATTATAATGCAAAAGTATTATGTGGCGTAACCCCTGGAAAAGGTGGAGAATTTGTCACGCAAAAAAGCTTGCCTGTTTTTAACTCTATTCAAGAAGCAAAAGAAAAGTTTGAGATTAATGCAACAGCTATATTTGTTCCACCAAAATTTGCAGCAAATGCAATAATGGAAGCAATTGAGCAAGATATAGAATTAATAGTTTGTATTTCTGAGGGCATACCAGTAAGAGATATGGTTAAAGTGAAAAATATGCTTGATAAATCTTCTAGCACATTAATAGGGCCAAATTGTCCAGGCATTATTACAGCAGAAGAATCAAAAATTGGAATTACTCCTGGTTTTATATGTAAAAAAGGATCAATAGGAATTGTATCTCGATCTGGAACCTTAACATATGAAGCAATTGATCAAGTAGTGAATGTAGGTCTTGGCTTAACAACAGCAGTAGGAATTGGTGGAGATTCAGTGATTGGGTCAAGCATGATCGATATCTTAAAACATTTTAATAACGACAGTGCAACAAAAGGCGTTGTTATGATTGGTGAAATTGGTGGAAACATGGAAAATGAAGCTGCAAAATGGATAAAAGATAATATGGAAAAGCCAGTGGTATCTTTTATTGCTGGACAAACTGCGCCTAAAGGAAAAAGAATGGGGCATGCAGGTGCAATTATATCAGAAGGATCAGAAACTGCTGAGGCTAAAATAGAGATATTAAAAGAATGTGGTGTTACAATTTCAAATACTGTATCAGAAATTGGGAATACCATGAAAAAAATAATGGGGGAAATATGAATCAAACACTAGCTATTATAAAACCAGATGCAATGAAAAAAGGTAATATGGACAATATCAAGAAAGATATCTTAGATGGTGGTTTTAATATAGTAAAAGAAAAAACTTTAATGCTTACAAATGAACAAGCATGCTCTTTTTATGATATTCATCAAGAAAAGCCATTCTTTGATGAGTTGGTAGAATTTATGACTTCATACGAATGTCATGTTATGGTGCTAGAAAAAGATAATGCTGTAGTAGAATGGCGCAATTTAATGGGTGCGACAAATTCAAAAGAAGCTGAAGAAGGCACTATAAGAAATAAATATGGAACTGACGTTTCTATGAATGCAACACATGGATCAGATAGCAATGACAATGCAATAAAAGAGATTAACTTTTTCTTCGATGATTAAATATATCACATTACTTGTTATAGTAACGACATGTTACGCTCAAGAATCTAACAATTCATGGTTAGATACTGTGTTAGAAAAGAGTGAAACACCACAAAACAAAGAAATTTCTATAAATAAAGAAGATGATACTACATATTTTACAATACAAGTAGCTGCACGAAGCACATTTCCTGAAGCTATGAGAGTAATTAAAGATTTGAATAAGCTTGATTTTGACGCATTTATTCAAAAAAATGATAGTAATCCAAAAGCAAGGTATAGAATTCGTTATGGAAATTTCTCTTCTAAAGAAGATGCAAACAAAGTATCAGAAATTATTAAAGAGAAATTAGGATATGAGTGCTGGATTGACAGAATAGAATTATAAAAAATATTTTAATTCAAAGATTTATTTGTTTATATTGGCGCTAATTAAGGAAAAAAATGTTACCAAAAAAGAGACAGTCAAAAACGAGGTCAAAAAAGAGAAGAACTCACTATAAGTCTTCACTAGTACGTACCGTCAAGTGCAAGAATACGGGCGAAGAACATTTACCTCATCATGCATATTATCATGATGGGATTCTTTACTACAAAGGAAAACCAGTCGACCAAAAATAATGGACTGTTTTTTTATCTTTTCAGGACAAGGTTCACATCGTCCTGGTATGGGAGTTAACCTTTATAAAAATTCTTCTATAGCAAAATCAAAAATAGATTTAGCTGATTCTATGCTTGATTACAAAATATCTGAAATTATGTTCAGCAATGATGAACAAACATTAAGAAAAACAATTAATGCTCAATTATCAATTTATATTTATTCATGTATATTATTTGATTTAGTTAAAGATAAGAATTATTCCCCCGTTGGAGTCGCTGGACATAGCTTAGGAGAGTTTTCAGCGTTATATGCTAATGAAACATACTCGTTTGAAGATGGCTTAGAAATTGTAAAGGTTCGTGCAAAAGCAATGCACGAATGTGAAACAAAAAATAAAGGTAAAATGAGTGCAGTAATAGGCCTAGAAAAAGATACAATTGCTGACGCATGCAATGACACTGATACACAAATTGCTAATATTAATTCTGATCAACAAATTGTTATCTCTGGATCAGAACAATCAATAGATGAAGTATCAGATAAACTGAAATTATTAGGAGCAAAACGTATTATCCCATTAAATGTAAGTGGTGCATTTCATTCGAAGCTGATGAGCGATGCAAAAGAGGAACTAAAGAAAATTATTACAGAGAAAACATTTCATGAGCCTAAATGTCCTATCATTTCAAACTATGATGGGAAAAAAAGAAATAATATTGATGATATTAAGCACGCTTTAATAGAACAGATTGACAATCCTGTTCTCTGGAGTCAAAGCGTAAAAGAACTTGGAAAAATTAGCAATACTATTGTTGAGATAGGCCCTAAAAAAGTTTTAAGCGGTTTAGTTAAAAAAAATAATGAATCACTTCATATATCTAGTTTTAGTTCTTATAATGATATCAGAGATATAAATAATGTTTAATTATTCAAACAAAACTGCTCTTGTTACTGGTGCATCACGAGGGATTGGAAAAAAAATCGCATCAATTCTAGCAGAAAATGGCATAAAAGTAATTGGAGTTGCCACTTCTGAAAAATCGCTAGAATCAATTAAGAATATAGATAATATTATTCCATTAGCCTGTGATATATCAAATGAACAATCAGTTGAAAACCTCTATACTTCTATAAAAGAACATTCTGACAACATTGATATACTTGTTAATAACGCAGGAATTCATATGGACAATATTTTGTTACGTATGGATACAAAAGAATGGAAAAAAGTGTTAGATGTGAATCTGAATGGACCTTTCTATCTTACAAGACTTCTACTAAAAGACATGATAAAAAATAAGCAAGGTAGAATAATCAATATATCTTCAATATCAGGAACTGATGGCAATAAAGGTCAAAGTAACTATTCTGCATCAAAGGGAGGTTTGTTAGCATTTACAAAATCTCTTGCCAAAGAAGTAGGACGAAGAAATATTACAGTTAACTGTATTGCACCAGGAATTATTGAGACTGATATGATCACAAATTTAAGTGATACTGTAAAAACAGACTATCTAAAAAGAATTCCATTAAAAAAATTTGGAAAGCCAGAAGATATTGGGAAAATGATTTTGTTTTTATGTTCTGATGAAGCAAGTTATATTACTGGTCAGACGTTTTATATTGATGGTGGAATGTCATTAAACTAATTTAGGAGTTATATTATGTCATCAGCTGATAAAGTAAAAAATATAATTGTTGATAAGCTAGGCGTAGAAGAGTCAAGAATTGTACCTGAAGCAAGTTTTCTTGATGATTTAGGTGCAGATTCATTGGATCTTGTAGAATTAATTATGGAATTTGAAGAAGAATTTGACTTAGAAATTCCTGATGAAGATGCAGAAGGAATTACTACAGTTGGTTCTGCAATAGATTACATTAATAAACATACTAGCTAATCTTGAAAAATAGAGTTGTTATCACCGGAGAAGGCAGCATCTCTCCTTTAGGCATGTCTTCACAATCTCTTTGGAAAAACCTCATTAATGGTGTTTCTGGAATTAGCTTAATAAATCGTTTCGATACAGAGGATTTAAGCGTCAAAATTGCCGGAGAAGTTTCTGATTTTAATGCATCTGATTTTTTTGATCGTAAACAAGAAAGAAAACTTGATCGCTATACTATGTTTGCATTGGTTGCTGCTAAACAAGCAATAGAGAGTGCAAATATTGATTCTTCAGAACCTGGAGTTAT
>CAYZYM010000059.1:0-2241 GCA_964482595.1 uncultured bacterium
AAATAAAAGCAAATCACAAAATAAAGCTATTTATGAAAATATATACTTTCAAAAAAATGAAAACTACCTCATTGCTATTGAAAAATATAATCAAATGAATGAAACAATAGTGAATCTCAATTTTATTGAATTAAATGATGGTAAAATGATTAAAAGAGTAGACTCAAAGAAAAGTGTATGGCAAGATTCTAAAGAAAAATGGGAAGTTAGAAATTATTCAATAAGAGAATTCAATGAAGACGGTTCTGAAAGTATGATAGCAACATCAAAACAAGATTCATTGCTGAATTTAAACTTTACCCCTAAAGATATAAATCAAATTGGAAATTCAGCTGAAGAAATATCATATAACCAACTAAAAAACCAAATCATTACTTTAAAAAACAATGGTGTAAATACTGTAAAATGGGAAGTCGATTTACATTATAAGATTGCATATTCATTTATTAGTCTTATTGTAATTTTCTGCGGTATCCCTTTATCTGTTTTTCGATCTAGCACCACGCTAGCATTTGGTGGAGGATTAAGTTTGGCTACAATTTTTGCCTACATTATACTATTAAAATTTGGCCAATCGCTTGGTTATGCTGGAGCGTTACCACCATTTTTAGCTGCATGGTTCTCAAATATAATCTTTATTGCACTGGGAACATGGTTAATGTTAAATGCAAGAAAGTGAATGCATGAATAATCCATATGCTACAGCGCTTGATGGGCTAATATTAGATGACCCTGTATCTGCTTTTTTTGATTTTTGTCGCGAACGAGAAAAAATTCGCATAGCAAGAGAAAATGGCGATCCATTTCCATGGACAGATGATCCTATTTTTCAAAAAGCACGTTTTTTAAATGTATTTCGAGAAGATGATCGTGGTAGTAAAGCGATTCTATCCTTTGCCAAAGGCTTGGAAAATGATTTACCAATGTTAATTCATACTTTATTTTTTGCTCGTTGGTGTAATAGGCAAGAAACATTGGATAAACTATCTTCAAATATGCTATTACAACCAGAAGCATTGCTTAAAACACTAAATTCTTTTAATGCTTGGTGCAATCTTACAGCTTATCCTGTTGAAAGAGTGCATTGGGAAAGAGTAGAATATTCACGATTGGATTCAGCAGTAAAATTATTTCTAACTATTAAAGAACCTTTGACCAAAATTATTATAAGAGCTGAAGGAGATGTAATTAAAGCTACCAATGCAATTAATACTCACTTTAAAATGCAAAATGACTTCCCTATTTTTATGGCTGTTATGGATTTAGCTTGGTTTAGGCCAGATATTATCTATCCCACAAGCAATGTTCCAACAGGTATTGGTGCAGTAGCTTATCTAGATCGGCTACAAAAGTGCCTTGGATTAAAAAATCATCAAGAAACATGCAAAAAAATGATTGCACTGCAAAAAGAATACTGGCCAGAGGCTAAGCGATTATTTCAACCTATTGATATTGAATATCTATCCTGTGAGTGCAGAAAATATTACAGCTATGTTAATGGTACAAAATTATTTGAGGGAAAAAATATCTTTTTATTCTGAAGAAATTTTTTCTATTGCAGTAATTGTGAATTTTATATCTTCTCCCTGAATTTCAAGCGTAAAATGCTCACCAATTTTTTTTCCGATCATAGATTGTGCAAAAGGAGTTTTATAAGTTACAATAAAAGGATAAAGATCTAACTCAGATTCGATAGGACCTAATAGATAATAGTCTTCCGGTTTATCTTTACCTTCTTCAAGAACCTCAACCTTATTACCAAATCCTACTTCATCAGTTGTAATATCACCATCTCCGATGATTTGGAATGGTGCATGAGACTGCATCAATTGTATTTTATATACTAGTAAACTCTGATGCTCTCTAGCAGCATGATATTCAGCATTTTCTTTGAGATCTCCCTGCTCAGCTGCTTCTCTAATTCTTACTGCGGTTTCTCTTTTTTCTTTCTCAAGAGATTTGATTTCTTCTTCTAGCGCACGGTGTGTATCTCGCAAAATTAAAGTTGCCATACTTAAACTCTTTCTGATTGATTTTTTGGACCTGCATTTAGAATATTAGAGTCCGCAATATCAAATTTTTTAAAATTTTCATTAAATAATTCAGTAAGCATGTTACCTGTCTTGTAATATTCTTCCAAATTATCCCAACCTTTATCAGGCATTAAGAAATCATTCTCCATTCCTTCTAAATTTAAAGGAATATCGAGATTAAAAAAATTGTCTTTTACTGAATCATTAA
>CAYZYM010000060.1:0-10756 GCA_964482595.1 uncultured bacterium
CTTCCCAACACCTCTAGGGCCAGCAAACAAGAAAGCTTGTGCAATACGATTTTTCTCAAATGATTTAACTAAGGTTTTTGTAATATGGTCTTGGCCTACCATATCTTTAAAGCGTTTAGGTCGCCATTTTAATGCTAAAATTTGGTAATTTTTACTCAATTGAATCCTTTACTTTCGACAATTTAAGAAAAGTTTTAAGTTTTATAATGATAAATAATAAAAGATTCGAACAAATTAAACAAACATAATAATAAGGCGGTAAAAAATGCTTGAAATAAATCCAGATAATTCATTTCTTTTTCCAAGCAAAGAAGCTATTGAAGAGGCTAAAAAAAATCATAATGATGGAAAACCTATCATACAGGTTAACCTTCTATCATATCGTAAAACTGCAAAATATGAGGATAAAAACTTAAACAATATATCAGGAGAAGAAGCTTATAAAAAATATGCAGAAGTAGCTATTAAAGCAGTTACTAAAGTTGGTGGAAAGTTTTTATGGTATTCAAAAGTGCGATTAACAATGGTTGGTCCAAATCTAAATCAATGGGATGAAGTTGGAATTGTAATGTATCCTAATTTAGATAAATTTGTCGAAATGATTAATTTTGACTGGTATAAAGAAGCTATATATCATCGTGAAGCAGGATTGAGAGATACTCGATTGATAACATGCTATGATATGCCAAAATCTATACGATTTCAACTTTGGATTGCAAGGTGGTTCGGAAAGATAATCTTCAGATAAGAAGTGCAGAATAATTTTCTGATCTTCTTATCAACTTTAACATTGCGTTAAATTATTCTATTCGTCTTCTTTGTCTAATTGAGATTTTAAACTATCTACTTTTGCAACGCTTGCAGATAACCCCATTCGAGCTGATTGTTCAAAATATTTCAATGCTGATTCATTATCTCCTGCAGCAAGATAGTAATCACCCATTGAATCATATGGATTTGCCATGCCTGACGCTAGTCTAACCTGTGACTGTAATGCTTTACCAGCATTATCAAGGTCACCTTTATCCATATAAGCATATCCCAACATATTGTAAGCAGGTGTCATATCAGGATCTCTTGCAAGTAATGCATTTGCTTTTTCAATAACCGCATCAGATCCGATTGAAGTCATTGTAGCAAAAATAGTTTCAAAGGCTAACATTGAATCATCTGGATATTTAGCAGATAACTCTTCAACTGTTTTGTTAAAAACATCATTAGTTCCATCTGCAACGCTTGCAGCTAAAGCATTAATTAGAGACGCTTCATCTTCGGTTGCATTTAAAGACATGCTCACTGCAATATCAAGGTCATCTTTAAGGTCGTCTGCATTTCCTAAAAATGCACTTGTTCTAGCTCTCATTCCATACGCTAATGCAAAATTTGGATCCAATTCAATAGCTTCACTGAATTTTTCATAAGCTTTATCCCAATCAATGTTGTATAAATACCATCCACCAACATTAAAAGCATTTTTTGCATCTTGATTTTCTGTAGAAGAAGGCATCACCATTGCTTCTTCATTAGCCCATTTTGCTTGCCTGATAGTTCTTGCAACATTCATTGGTCCCCACATGTAATCAGAGTTTGCATCTACAGCTTGTTGATAATAGTCTAAAGCACTATCAAAATCGCCTTTCATTAAGTGATACTCACCCATTGAATCTAATGCATTTGCAAAACCGTCTTTACCGCGTTCTGCGCGCATATATTTTCGTAAATGGATAAGAGCGTTATCAAACCCTTCAGATCCTGGTTCCTCTCTATTCATATAGGTATATGCAAGCAGATTAGATAAAAATCCAGTTGAAGATGGAGAAGCATTAAATGCTTCTTCAAGCACTGTTCTCGCTTCATCTACTTTGTCATCACCTAATAAGCTTCTTGCAGTTCCATTTGCTAAATACGGATCATTTGGATATTTTTTATATAGACTTTGATAATTATCAAATCTACCGCCTTCGCCATTAAGCCAATTTACTGCATCTTGTGCGAGTATTGTTTCAGGATGACCTGACTTAGATAGCTCCAATGCTTTGTTATAAAAATGTCTTCGTTGTACTCTATCATTTTCAACGTGTCCTCTGTTTAAATAACATGAAACACAATTTGGATCTTTTGCAATCCCTTCATCAAATTTGTCTCTGGCTAAATCCCACATCACATTGTGTGCAAGATACAAACCTTCTTCAACTTCATTGGTTGCGTCACCTGTCTGTCTTGGTAGCATTCCATCAGAAGTACCACAACTAACAACAAACATGATTAACATCATTAAAAATGAAAATAGTGTATATTTTTTCATGATTTTCCTCCCATTTTTTATTTAAATCTTAATATAATTATCTTGTAAATACAAAAGTAGTATCTTCTGATAACTTAGAATCAAACTTATAATCTTCATAATTAAAATCTTTAATACCATTCAAATTATTTATCTCATTTTTGATGATATATTGTGTCATTAATCCTCGAGCTTTTTTTGCATTAAAGGATATAAATTTTAATTCACCATTGCGATATTCTTTAAAAACAATCGATAAAATATCTCCATCCAATTTAGATACATCAATTGCAGAAAAGTATTCAATAGATGCACAATTCACAATTACTGGCGATGAATGTTTCTTTAGCGTTTTATTTAAACTGTTTGTTATTGATTCTTTCCAGAACGCATACAGATTTTTTCCTTTTGGATTTTGAAAACCAACTCCCATTTCTAATCGATAAGGTTGAATTAAATCAAGCGGTTTTAAAATACCATACAAGCCTGATAGGATGCGAAGATGATCTTGCGCAAAAGTAAAATCTTTTTCAGAGAAAGTATCTGCCTTTAATCCAGAATAGACTCCTCCATCAAATGTTAAGGCCGCTTGCTTTGCATTTTCTTGATTAAAAGGAAGTGCCCAACGATCAAATCTTTCTCTATTGAGCTTGGCAAGCTTGTCACTAATATCCATTAAATCCTTTAAATCATTTTCGGTCAAATTTTTTGCTTCGTTTGCTAATATTTCAGCGCTTTTGATAAACTCACATTGCGTATAATGATCAACTATATCTTGAGAATCAAGATTCAATTTCTTTGATGGAGACAATAAAGTAATCATTCAATCTCCTGTAAATTTGCTTTAACTACATCATCTACCGGGATTGATTTTTGTTCTCTAAAATTAAACATCACAAATGTGTGAATACTTTGAAAAACAGGAGTATCTTCTCCTTTTAGAAATAAAGCTTCATGTACATCATAACTCTTTGTACCAACTCTAGTGATACGAAATCCAACATCAAATTTAGCAGGATGATGTGATTGTTTTATATATGCAACTTGCATCGAAGCCAATAAACCTGCGCTTGTGCTATCAAAATCCAAAGGGAGTTTTTCTTCTCCATACATGTGTATTAAAAAATCTTTATGTGCTGTTTCTAAAATGCTTAAATAAATTGTATGATTGATATGTCCTAATGTATCTGAATCTCTCCATCTTGTTGATGCGGTAGTAAAAAAATCATATTCTGATCGTGATAAAATTTTCTGCATTACAACAATTGCTCCTTATATGATTCACAGATATCCCATAATTTAATCCAATGATCTTTATTGTAAGATGCTTTAGAAGACTTGATTTCCTTGCATTTAAAAAAATATTTTCCAGTCACATTTTCTACTTCATCTGATGTAGAAAGATAAATGCTTGAATCTGCACCATCTTGAACTGTTCTAGCAAATATCTTTGATCCAAATTTAACAATTTTCTTGATAATATTTCCTTCATTCCCTCCAATGTTTGTATCAACAAATCCTGGATGTAGGCAGTTAGCTGTTACTTTGTCTTGCATCTCTGCTAAACGGTAAGTGAACATAATATTCATCAATTTAGAAATACAGTACGATTTCCACCATGAATGCTCTTTTTCTGAATTAATATTATCAAAGTCGATGGACGCACCAATATGAGCATTTGAAGCTACATTAACCACGCGAGACCCATGAGATTCTGATAACATATCCATTAAATTTGTCGTTAAAACAAAATAATTCATTTGGTTAGTAGCAAACGTTTTTTCCAATCCTTCATCTGTGATAACTTTATATCTATTTGCCCCACCTGCATTATTTAACAAAACATTCAGGTGAGAATATTTTTGCTTGATTTGGTTAGAAAGCTTACCCACTTCTTTTACCAAGCTCAAATCTGCTTGGAAAAAATCTATTTTATCATTGCCAGTTTCAGAGACAATTGATTCAATTGCTGTTTTTGCTTTATCTGGATTTCTCCCAACGAGCCCAACGCGATATCCTTGAGATGCAATTGTTTTTGCAGCAGCTAATCCGATTCCATCAGTAGCTCCAGTGATAATTATATTTTTTTCATTCATAAACGCTCTTTGAACGAACTAATATTAATTATAAATTGAACCCGATGTTACAAATTTATGAAGCAATTTTAATGCCTTGGGTTATATTGGGTTGTATTACTTTCTTAGTTTTGTTAAAAATTCCTGCCCCTTATGGGAAATTTACCAAAACAAGTTGGGGACCAATGATTCCTAGTCAATTAGGATGGTTTGTAATGGAAATTATTTCTCCAGCTATGTTTGCTTATTTCTTCCTTATTGGAGATACAGATAAAAATTGGGTTATGTGGGTGTTTTTTATATGTTGGGTAGGTCATTATACCAATCGAAGCATTATCTACCCTTTAAGACAGAAAAATCCAGCAAAAATGCCTCTTTCTATTGCACTCTTTGCATTCTTATTTAATGTCGTCAATGGATTTGTGAATGGTTATTTTTTAGGTTCTATCCAATCATACACAATAGATTATCTTAGTAATTGGAATTTTATTTTAGGAATTATTTTGTTTATCGTAGGAATGAGAATCAATATGAAGTCAGATACAATTCTTCTAAATCTACGATCAGAAAACAAAGGGTATCAAATTCCAAATGGAAGATTTTTCAAATATGTATCTTATCCAAATTACTTTGGAGAAATTTTAGAATGGACTGCGTTTGCATTAATGACATGGTCTTGGGCAGGATTATCTTTTATGATATGGACAATGGCTAACTTAGTTCCAAGAGCAATCAAAGGACATCAATGGTATCATAAACAATTTGATAACTATCCAAAAGACAGAAAAGCTATTTTCCCTTTCTTTTTGTAAAAAAATAGCTTTGAATTAAAGACAATGATTCATCCTCAAGCATCCCTCCTTTTACTACAGAAGGTGTAGTAGAATTTGAGTTTCCACAAATTTCAAATTTAGAACCACAAGCACCTAATTCTTCATCATAGCACCCAAAATATACCTTATCAATACGACTATTTACAATTGCGCCAGCGCACATTGAACAAGGTTCTTTTGTAACATAAATTGCACATTCATTTAAACGCCAACTATCTAATGTGGAAGAAGCTGCGGTAATAGCTATCATTTCAGCGTGCGCAGTAGCATCATTAAGGGATTCGCATTGATTATATCCTTGTCCAATAATTTTATTATCATGAACAATAATACATCCCACAGGAACTTCATCAACATCAAAAGCTCGTACTGCAAGCTTTAATGCACGCTGCATCCATTCTTCATGTGATATTGTGTTTATTTGAATATCTGTAGACACGAGTACGCCCGGAAGGACTTGAACCCACAACCTTCTGGTCCGTAGCCAGACGCTCTATCCAATTGAGCTACGGGCGCATATGTAAAGCGGAAAGAACTTATGACCCAAAATCTATTTCTTCAACTTGATAAATTTTCTTGTTATTAGCTCCACCACCATCAAATTGGACAAATGCGAGAATATTTAAATCACTTGGGTCCCAAGTAACACCAGAATCGTTTGGCCAATTATTATTTAATGTCCAATCGATGTTAGTTGTAAGCGATTCTCCTGCATCTAAATTTAAAGCTTGACCAAAAGTAACAATACCTTCAGGGCTTGTGTCAGAATTAAGAAAATCTATAAATACTTGATGAAATACTGTTTGTCCATTGGGAGCACTATATTCTGAGTCATCATGTGAAACAGCAATATAATATTTAAATCCAAGATTTCTTACATCTCCTGCAGCAGTTACCTTTACTGTGCCAGTCAATTTATATCCATTCAAATTAACATTCATATCAATGTCAAACGGTGAAGTTGCAGTAACAGTGTCTACCATTCTTGCATGTGTTCTCCATGTAGAAGCACCAGATCCAGAATCAGTTAATCCTTGAGTAAATGCATGAGGTACATATCCTACATTATAATATCCTTCACGAACGATTACTGGGTTTTGATTCCAATCATAATAAGGATCTCCTGCAGCTGGCCACCACACATGATAACGTAAAATAATCCACTTATCTGCTATATCACTTACATATGTTGATGATTCTGGATTTAAATATTTGTCTAGAGTGTTGTTTTGTGCAGTGCATGGACCGCAAGTAGTTGAAGTAAATAATTCTGTTAAAATCTTAGTTGGCACAACCTGTGTGTTTCCACCTGTGTTTCCACCTGTTTCTCCGCCGCCTCCATCAGTGGTTGCAGTTACAGCATCTCCGCCGCTACCACAAGCAAACAAAATCAATACAGTTAAACTTAATAATATATTTTTATTCATAAATCACACCTCTAATTCATACTATAACTCTTCTAATTTAATTGAAACTAGCATTGTAATCAATCCTTAGTCCATTTTCAAAAGATTGAATGTATCGACATACCCCATTAGTACAGTCTAATCCACCTCTAATAGAACCGTAAAAAATTTCTAATGCACTATCTGCCTCAATTCTATACGTTAATGCAATAGAGTTCCATGTATTAGAGTCAAAATTTGATAATGTTTCATCGCTATTTGTTGATTCATTTGAAACGGTTAGCGACCATTTTGGTGAATAATTTGCTGTAAAACTCACAAAAGTATTTTTTTGATATTTTTCAGATAATAAAGATGTAAAAGATGATTTTCCATTATTAGTAACCTCAAATCCCTTTTTAGCACGCTGTAGCTCCAACTGCATTTCTATGCTCCATAAATCATTCAAAGCAATATTCACCATTGATTGTAAAGTAATAGCTTTGTTTACTTCAAATGATTCAGAAACATCTGAATTGGTAAGCACGGCAAAAGTGTCAGATAAATAATCAAATCCTATCCTATAAAAAATATTCCCTGATTTATTATATCCATTCAATTCAATAAAAAACTCATCGAATGGATACGAATCTTTATCGCTGCTTGGGAATAATGAATTGCTATTACCTCCTGTAATTGTCAATGGTTCAGCATTCCATGTGCCAAATTCATCGCTATGCCATCCTTTTGTAGAGCTAGATTTACTATAACTAACAAGCAATGTTTTGTTATCATTTAATGGCCCAGTTAGCTCTAGTTCTAAACCAACCTCATCGTTTAAGTTTGCCTGTTTTGAGTTGCGACTTAATAATTTAAAACTGTGTTGATAATATGCAGTTGGCGATCGCTGAACATCAAGCGCTTGTGCGTAATTGTTTACGATATCATCTCGCTCACTTGGATCTTTTATATCAATTCTATACCGTCTATAATTTGATGTTAATGCCCAATCATTGATGTAATTAGTATTGGATAGGTAGATTCCATTCCCTTTATCAGTTTCTAAATTATTTTCAGTTCCATTTCGTTCAGATCTTTTATGCATAAATGATAAAAACAAATCACCTTTGTTATAAGGTTTTTCAAAACGCATTCCACCAATTGTGCTTGAGATATCAACGTTAGATTGTTCTGTAAGCAATAAAGAAAACCCCATCGTCAAATCAGAAGAAGAGAGCGTTAGATCTGAACCGTATATATTTTGTTCCAAAAAATAGTTTGGAACTCGCGGATTGTAATCCCCTAAAAAAGTTGTGCTTTTTCTTAAATCGCTCTTTCCTCCTATAATGCTTAATGCAATATCATCTTTTTGATAATCTATACTTACTCCTCTTGCTCCTGTATCAAAATCGAGATGTTGATACATCACTTGATTAAGAATTAGTCCTCTTCCCCATGTTTTATAAAAATTTCCCAATTCAAGTGAAAAATGTTCATTATAATATCCGAATAAAAATTCACGAACCCCTTCTTGTTTTAGTCCAATTTCAGGAGGATTACTGAATTCCAAACTAAATAATGCTTCAAGCCTATATTCTGGTCGATTTAAAGTGATTCCTAAATTAGAATAAATCTCATCATATGCATAATTACCTTCTCCGTCTCCATAACGAAGATTGAGATAGTTTGAATATTCAGCCTGAGCAAACAAGCTGCTAAAAAACAAAATGAGAATAAATCTATTCATTTAATATTCTATCCAACTCTTCTTTAAATACATATTCATCTCCATTAACAAACCCACGTTTTCGATAAACAATCTCACTGCCATTAGTAATAAAAGTCAAAGGGATAGGTTTTGCATTAAAGCGCTTATAAAGTTTTCTATCATAATCCATTACGATATGATAATTATCTCCTTTGAGATATTTTTTTGAATTCACGAATGATTTTACTTTAGGTATTTTTCCAGCATCATCTGTATTAATTAATACAACAGAAATTTTATAGCCATTCTCTTGAATTAATTTTTCTATAGCATAGATTTCTTTAACACAAGGAATGCACCATGTCGCCCAAAAACTAACAATACTAACACCATTTGTTAATGCGTTTAGGTTAACAGTTTCGTTGTTTAATAAACGCACTTTTGTGTTTGGAATAGTTGATTGTCCAAATAAAACAGATATAACTAGAAATAGAAAGCCATACTTTCTCAAGCTAACTCCTTGAGCCCTTCTGAAAATCGTTTAATACAAATGTCTTTTCCAAGTAAAAGCATCGTATCAAAAATACCAGGACCATAAGTTAACCCAGAAAGAACAAATCGAACTGGTTGCATAAGTTTACCAAGAGACAAATCGTGTTGATTTATTAGATTTTCAAAAATGGTTTCTAATATTTTTTTATCAAAATTTTCTTCAATAGTTATTGCGCTTAATAAATCATTAATAATCTGAGTAGAAGTTTCATTCCAAATCTTGTTTTTGATATCCATATCATACTCAATATGATCGATAAAAAATGGATTTGAAATTTCTATCAAGTCTATTAATGTTTTTGATCTGTCTTTTGTAATGGCCAAAACGTCTTTCTTGTAACTGTTTGACTGTCCTTCAGCCCAATTAGGATTTAATGTTTCAAGCTCTGAAATAACAACATCAATGCTAATATTTGCCATATGTTGACCAGAAACCCATAATAATTTTTTCTCATCAAATGTTGCAGGTTTCTTTTGAACCTGTTCTAGATTAAAGCTATCGATTAAATCCTGTAAATTAAAAATTTCTTGTTCAGAATCTGGATTCCAACCCAACAAAGAAAGATAATTAAGAATTGCTTCAGCTGTATAACCTTGATCACGATATTCTTGAACGTTTGTAGCTGCATGACGCTTACTTAGTCGTTTTTTGTCAGAGCCTAATATCATTGGCAAATGCGCAAAAGTTGGAACATCTAATCCAAGAGCTTTGTATACCAGTATTTGTTTTGGTGTGTTTGCTAAATGATCATCTCCTCGTATAACATGGGTAATGTTCATATCAGAATCATCAATTGTTACTACAAAATTATAGGTTGGCGTTCCATCTGATCGTGCAATAATAAAGTCATCTACATCGCTATTATTAACCTTAATATTTCCATAAACCAAATCATCAAATTCAGTTGTGCCATCAGGAATTTTTAATCGAACTGTAAATGGTTTGCCTTGATCAACTAGCTCTTGTTGTTGACTTTTTGTATAATCTCGATAAGTTTTTGGAACACGAAACACTTCTTTGTTTTGTTCTGATTTTTTACGAAGACTATCTAATTCCTCTTTGGTAAGAAAACATCGATACGCTGTCTCATTCTCTATCATTGAAGCAATAACAGATTGATGGCGCTCAATATTTGAAGATTGATATACTACATCATCATCCCACGACAACCCTAACCACTTTAATGCATCAGAAATCTGATCAACATATTTCTGTTCGGAACGTTCCGTATCAGTATCTTCAATGCGCAATAAGAATGTTCCATTATTCTTTTTGACATACAACCAATTAAACAACGCTGTTCTAGCTCCTCCAATATGCAAATACCCTGTTGGGCTAGGAGCAAATCTGACAATAGGTTTATTCATTGCGGAGGCGGTAGGATTCGAACCTACGAAGGGCTTGCACCCTTGCTGGTTTTCAAGACCAGTGCATTCAACCGCTCTGCCACGCCTCCTAGATTAAATTTAATTGTATGGATTGTTTATATATAGTAATTTTTTGCATCGCAATTTATTTGATAAAAAAATAAAAAGGGAAAATAAATGAAAAAAATAATTTATCTAACAATTTTCTGCACGATAATATCTGCACAAGCATTAGAATTAGAAGGAAAAAAAATAACACCAAAAAAATCAATATCCCCTACAAAACAATTGGTTGATGAAAATATCCCAGCAACAATTATTGTAGACAACAAGAAAAGTATCTTAAAATGGAAAGGTGGATTAAAGTTTGTTAACAATGATCACACTGGCACATTAAAAATAAGACAAGGAAGATTGCTTGTAAACAAAGACAAAAATTTCACACAAGGAAAAATTCAAGTCAATATGATGAGTATGAAAAATACAGATATGGAGCCTGCAAAAGGAGAACGTCTTGTTGGGCATTTGAGAGCAGATGATTTTTTTCATGT
>CAYZYM010000061.1:0-5475 GCA_964482595.1 uncultured bacterium
CAATATGAAGCGACTGGACAAAAAGAAAGACCAGCATTCACCTATCCAATTCAAGTGCAGTTTAAAGATAGAGAAGAAGCAACGACAATTAATTCTGATGACGAATTAAAAGAAGCGTTTCAAGCATGCAGAGGCGAAGGAGATGATAAGAAATGCTTTACATTTGTCTTCCCTGTCAGCTTCACAATGCCTGATGGTTCAACTCTCACCGCAGATGACGAAGAAGACCTTGCAGCAAAAATGAAAGCATTTTGGGATTCTTATGACGGAGAAAAGAAAAGACCACAACTTAATTTCCCAGTAGACCTTCAATTCGAAGATGGAACAGTATTAACTGTGAACTCAAAAGAAGAAATGAGACAAGCTTGGAAAGATAACTGCAGAAGAAAAGGTGGTGGTGACGAAGGTGAAGGCGGAAGCGGAGGCGGACGCGGATAATCTTATTCGTTTTTAATTTAAAAACGGCTACTTCGGTAGCCTTTTTTTATATCACTAGTCTAAACTATCAACAATCTTCTTAAAACTATTATTAAGGTCAGAAATCATTGTCTTTGTGTAGGGATTAAATCGTTGAATATCTTCAAATAATTCCCATGAATCATTACAGGTTTGACTAACAAGTTTATGCAGGGATTGATACCCTACTGTATCAATATTGGTCTTCTGCGTTCCAAAATCATCGATTACCCTTCCGATTAAATGAGTAAGTCCTTGTGACTTAGCAGCAATCATATCATGCTCATCGCAACTAATTTCTTCTATGATGATATTTTGGCTTCCAAAATATGATTTCCAAAAGTCATACCTATCATGCGCATCTCGCACTTTTTCCATCATCATTACTGAACCGCGTTCTTGAAAAGAATCAGGACCAAATAATGGATGAGTTGCAATAATATCTGAGTCAGCAGGCAAATATTTTAGCATCATATCTTTTGGATAGACTTTCACAGAACAAACATCGACAATAGTCTTATTGCCTGCAACTTTACCAGATAAATCTTTCATTAATTTTTCAAAATCTCTTATAGGGACTGCAAGAAAGATAGTATCGTTCTTTAAAACATCCTCTAAAGGAAGAAAATCGACTGATTCGGTTTGATTATCAGGATTAATATCAAAGACTTCTACTTCGAATCCTTTTTTTAGTATTTCATATAACAAATTACCAAAACGTCCAAAACCAATGATGCCAACTTTATTCATTTTTATCCAACCTCTCTACCGCAAGGAATAATGTCAAATTTTTCTTCAAATCATGGATATCATGATCAATAATATTCAATCCATATTTTTCTGCAGATTGTTTACTTGCAATAACAGCGACATTGTCTGCAAGTTTTCCTGATGCAAGATCTTGAGCAGATTTTGCAGTATCATCTGTTTCTACTAATTTTTTTGACCAAAATTTTTCAGCAAGATAATCTTTGCACTGTTTTAGTGCTTGTTCATGAGAATGAATCTCTTCAATTTCACCAAGAGAAACATTATCCTTTGCCATAAGATTTTGACTAATTTCAACATAAAACATATCAAGAATTCTACAGTTGTTTTCTGCCAGCGCTTCCACGCTTTCTATAACAACGCCCCCTTGAGCATTTTCCATTGCAAAAATACCAACATCAACCTCATTATTATTTAAACCATTTAATACATTCATCGAACTTATCAAATAGGCTAATTCAAAATCTTGAATGTCAAACTTATTACAGTAAAATTTTGCTGCTTGTTCGCTAAAACTTCCTTCTAATCCTTGAATACCAACTTTCTTCATTCTTGCTCCAATATGTATTGAATTGCTTTAATATATCCTTGCTTTCCTTCGCCAACAATTTGACTTAAACAAATGCTTTTAATAACCGAAATCTTTCTAAAATTTTCTCTATTGTGAATATCAGATAAGTGCACTTCCACCGCTTTCATTTCTGTGCCAACAATTGCGTCTCTTAATGCATATGAGTAATGTGTCAACGCACCAGGATTGATTACCAAATGATTGACTTCGTTTCTCTTAGAATGAAGAAAATCAATGATTGCTCCTTCAGAATTTGATTGGAAAAATTCTAAATCAATCCCCTGACAAACATCATGGTTTTTAATCCATTCATTTATCTGATTTAATGTTTCAGAACCGTATATCTCTGGCTCTCTTTCGCCTAACAAATTGAGGTTTGGTCCATTTACTATAATTATCTTCATAAAGCTGTTAAACTCTCTTTAATATCTTCCAAAGTTATTGTGTCGCTAATCACTGCATTTCCAATCTCGGAAATTAAAATAAATTTTATTGTTGACCCTTTAAATTTTTTGTCTCTTTTGACAAAATCAATTAAACCATCATGATCTTCAATATCTATTGGAGGAAGTGTAAATAAAGATAATGCATTCAAAGCTTCATCATAATCACTTTCGCTTAAATTATTCACTTTTTTTGATAGATAAAGAGCGCATTTCATTCCATACACAATTGCTTGGCCGTGTAGTAGTTTTTCATAATCAAAATAGGCTTCTATCGCATGCCCAATGGTGTGGCCAAAATTGAGAATCATTCGCAAGCCATTCTCATCAACATCTTCACTAACTACTTTGGATTTTATCTCACAAGATTTGGTAATAATTCTTTCAAGTATTGATGCGTCTTTTGATTCAAGAATATCATCAAAATTATGCACAATATAGTCAAATAATTCTCTATCATATATCAACCCATATTTCATTGCTTCAGCAAGCGAAGCGCTAAATTCTTTTTGAGGCAAAGTGTTTAAAAAAGAAGTATCAATAACCACTTCATTTGGTTGATGAATTCTACCAATTAAATTCTTTCCACTATCCAAATTCACCCCTGTTTTTCCGCCAATAGATGAATCAATCATTCCCAATAATGTTGTAGGAAACTGCACATAGTCAATACCTCTCATGAAAATAGATGCAACAAACCCAGAAACATCTCCAACAACCCCGCCTCCAACTGCAAACAGTATCGAAGAACGATCGCACCCTAGTCCTGCCATTTTATTGCAAATTCCAACAACAGTATCTATTGATTTTGCGCTCTCTTTTTCATCAATAAAGTGAATAGCAAGTCCTGCAGATTCTAATTCAGAAAATTTACTCTCAAATGCATTGTAAATACTTTTCTGGGTAACCAAAATACATATTGAATTTGATTCGTTCATTTTAGCTTTAATCGAGCTAGTAAAATCATTTCCAATAACAATATTGTAGCTATCTTTTCCTAAATCGACCTGTATTATTTTACTCATTAAATATGCTCTTTAATTGTTTGACAAATCTCATCTATTGAAGAAGTATCTGTTATTATTTTCATGCTTGATAAAGCTTCGTATTTTGACTCCCTATCTAGAAAAATATTTTCCAATAATTTTTTCTTATCTCCATTCGATAACAAAGGACGTGAACTATCATTTTCTAATCGATGACAAAGGCTTTCAATTGACGCATGCAAATAAACGCAAAATAATTCTCCTAAGATGTCACAATTTGATTCATTTAATACAACACCACCACCAGTAGAACACACGATATTTTCTTTTGATGCAATTTCTTGCAATTTCTTTGATTCATGATCACGAAATTGAGCTTCACCATGCGCAAACATATCATTGATTGATAAATTATGATCCTTCTCTAATTCATGATCGATATCATAGAATGTCCAATTCAAAGAATCAGCCAATGCCTTCCCGACAGAAGATTTGCCTGAACCCATCATTCCTATTAAAAAAATCTGATTAATATTTTCCACTAGCTTTGATATGTTTTTTTAGTTGCTCTAAACTGTCTCCACCAAATTTTTCCAACAATGCATCCGCTATGACAATTGCTAACATGCTTTCACCAATAATTGATGCTGCAGGGACCGCACAAGAATCAGTTCTTTCCTTGTGTGCTAATTTTGGCTCCATCGTATTTAAGTCAATCGATCTAAGCGGCTTAATAAGCGTAGAGATTGGTTTCATGCTTACTTTAACATGAATTGGCTGTGCATTGCTCATGCCTCCCTCTATTCCTCCAGCATTATTGCTTGATCGAGTAATTTTTTTATCTTCATAAAGTATTTCATCATGTAGTTCACTACCAAATACAGCTCCTGATGCAAATCCTGCACCTATTTCTACACCTTTAAATGCATTGACAGACATCATTGCTTGGGTAATGCGAGCTTGTAGCTTTCCATCAGCATTAATATAGCTTCCTAAGCCATATGGTAATCCTTTTGCAATCACTTCAAATGATCCTCCAACCGAATCGCCGTTTGCTTTTGCTTCATCAATAATCGCAATCATTTTCTTTTCAGTTTTTTTATCAAGACATCGTACAGGAGATTTATCTACTGTTTTATTTAATTGTGCAAGAGTCACATCATTTTCAACAGATGTTTCATCAATAATATTATGAATTTGATATACCCTACTCCCCACTGTAATGCCCACTTCTTCTAATAATTTTCTACAAATCGCTCCAATAGCAACACGCATTGCAGTTTCTCTTGCTGAAGAACGTTCTAATACATTTCTAATGTCATCAAAACCATATTTCATTACGCCAGCTAAATCAGCATGTCCTGGACGCGGCATTGTCACCTTTTTATGCTCTTTTTTAGGTTTTCCAACTGCCATTCTATCTTCCCAGTTCACCCAATCTAAATTCTTAATTAAGAGTGAAATTGGAGATCCTAATGTAATTTCATGACGCACTCCTGAAAAAATTTCTGCATAATCTTTTTCAATCTTCATGCGCTTGCCTCTGCCGTGCCCTTGCATTCTTCGCAACAAATCTTTGGCAATATATTCTTCAGTTAAATGCATTCCTGCTGGAATGCCTTCTATAATACCAATGAGTCCTTTTCCGTGCGACTCTCCTGCGGTCATATATGATATTTTCTTTAACATAATACGTTCTCCAATTGTTTTCTAATTGAGTCCAATTGTGGGCTCACATTATAAGTAGTTTCAGTCCAAATTTCAATAGACTTGATTGCTTGAAAAATGAGCATATCTAATCCATTGATACATTGTTTAACCTGAGTTCTATGCTTTTCTAAAAAAAGTGTATTTTTTGTAGTATAAATCAAATCAATTAATACCGAATTGTCATGCAAAGGAATCGTAAAAAAATCATGTTTATCCTCTTGCTTATACATTCCAAGCGGCGTTGTGTTAATTACCACATCAAATGCCTGATTAGTATCATTAAATAAGTCAATATCAACGTTCATATGATTCTTTACATAAGATTGTATTTTTAAGGCATTTTCTATTGATTTATTCTTAACGGTAATGGAACCTGCTTTCCCATCGCTTAATGCTTTATTAATAGTCTTAGAAGACCCACCTGCTCCTAAAACAAGACAACGTCTTGAAGTAACATCAATATCGTTACAAGAAAGCATCATTTGGAATCCATACAAATCTGTATTATACCCCTTGAGATGTTTCCCAGTTTTTTTGATGC
>CAYZYM010000062.1:0-1679 GCA_964482595.1 uncultured bacterium
GAAATGATAATGTATTTCGCTCCTTATGGTGTATTTGCATTAATAGCTAAAACTATCAGCTCTGTCTCTGGAGATATATCTCAGATAAGTAGCATTTTATCTGCTTTGTTGTTTTATATGGGAGTTGTTATTGCTGGGTTATTTATGCATATGAGTATCACTTATATTTCCATTCTTAAAATTTTTACTAATATAAGTCTTAAACATTTCTTCAAATCTATTGGTCCAGTGCAACTTGTTGCTTTTTCTACAAGTTCAAGTGGGGCAACTCTACCAGTAACAATGAAACGCTGTGAAAAAGATCTTGGTGTTTCTGAAGAAATATCTTCATTTGTGCTACCATTAGGTGCAACTATCAATATGGATGGGACAGCTCTATATCAAGGGGTTGCTGCAGTATTTATTGCACAAGCTGTTGGGATGGATCTTACATTTGCAGATCAATTCACAATTGTAGCTACTGCGGTATTAGCATCGATTGGAACAGCTGCTGTACCTGGAGCTGGAATTATTATGCTAGTTATCATTTTGGAAGCAATTAACGTTCCAAGTGAAGGGATAGCATTAATCCTTGGAGTTGATCGAATCTTAGATATGATACGCACTACAACAAATGTTACAGGTGATGCTACGATTGCATGTGCGATGGACTCTTTAGAAAACTAGACCATTCTTCATAATTCTGTTTAATTAATTTCTTTATATTCGATAACTGCAATGATCTTGTTGCAGAAACCATAATAGCATCAGGAAAGGAATTCTTTAGATATTTTATCTTGTCATCATCAATTAAATCAATTTTATTAAAAATATATTGGTGAGGGATCTTTTCTGCACCAATCTCTGTTAATACACTTTGTATTGTATTAATCTCATTATATAAATCATTAGAATTTGCATCTAAAACTATTAATAATAAGTTAGAGTCTACTACTTCTTGCAATGTAGACTTAAAACTGGCTATCAAATTGTTTGGTAGGTTTCTAATAAATCCAACTGTATCACTTAAAAGGACATAATTTGATTCACTTATGAAAAAACGCCTAACAGTTGTATCTAACGTTGCAAATAATTGATTCCTAATTACTACATTGCTTTTTGTTAAGCACTTCATCAAAGAAGATTTCCCAACATTAGTGTATCCTACCAATGAAGTGCGAAAGAAATTTTTTCTTTTTTTGCTTTGCACTCTTCTTTCAGAATCAATCCTTTTAAGTTTTTTTCTTAGAAGCGATATCCTTTTTCTTAACATTCTTCTATCCACTTCAATTTGTGTTTCTCCAGCTCCAGCTCTTGTACCAAAACCTCCCATCTGCCTTTCAAGATGTGTCCACATTCTTGTAAGTCTTGGTAACTGATATTCTAGCCTAGCCAATTCAACTTGAGTTTTTGATTCTTTAGATTTAGCATTATTATAAAATATCTCCAAAATGACACCGCTTCGATCTATGAATCGTAAATCTTTATTCAATTTTTGAAAGTTTTTAGTTTGTACTGGACTTAAGTCTTCATCAAAGATTACATAATTCGCATTTAACAACTTTGCTTGTTCTACAATCTGTTTTGCTTTTCCAGATCCAACAAAATAAGCTGAATTAATTTTCTTAATATTTTGAATAATTGTATCACAAACTTCTAATCCAAGAGTATCAACTAATAAAGAGAGTTCTTCTATGCTA
>CAYZYM010000063.1:0-2801 GCA_964482595.1 uncultured bacterium
AGCATATACACTTCACCATATTCCTTGCTGGTATCATAAGCCATATCTACGGAATCTCGAACGCCAAAGCAGTACCCTGCGTCTTTAGCTAGAAGTATCTTCATCGTAATTATTGATATAAGTTGATAATAATCCTAAAACTGTTGATTTGACATCAGAGAATTCACCATCTACTAAGGCTGCTGCTGCAAAAGGATGGCCTCCACCTCCCATTTTTTTTGCAACATCATTAACTTTGTATTTTCCTTTTGATCTAAAACTCAATCTTACTTTTCCTTTTAAATCATAAAGCATTAATGCAATCTCGACACCTTGAATTCCTCTAAAAAAATCAGTAAATCCATCAAAATCTTGGTTTGTTCCATCTACTTCTTTTACCATATCATTGTTTAATGCAAACCACAATAATTCACCATTACAATCAAAGTTTAATTTCTGAATTATATTCCCAAGAAGTTTGATTCTACTTACAGAAGAGTTTTCATATATATTTTGATAAATCTCTGAAATATTAATTCCCATTTTTATTGCATCCACTGCAATTTGATGACTTAATTGAGTTGTATTACTAAATCTAAATGAGCCTGTATCAGTCAATACAGCAGAATAAATTCCTAACATCATTTCTTTATCTATTATATCGCTACCTAAACTAGAAAAATATGAATAGAGAATTTCTCCAACTGAAGAAGCGTCTAAATTAACAAAATTATGTGTAAAGAAATCATTTTCTGTAAGAGGATGATGATCAATATTAATTGTCTCAACTGTAGTTGACTCTATAACATTTGCAACTTCACCTAATCTATAGAAATCACCAATATCTAGAATAACGCCTAAATCAGCATTTTTAATAAAAGCTATGCTTTCATCATTAACCTCATTAAAAATTTCTTTTTCATTTAAAAAACTATAAACAAGTGGCACTTCAGAATGGTTAATGATTCGACAATCTTTGCCTAGATTTTTCAAATAATGATACATAGCAAAGGCAGATCCGATACTATCTCCGTCAGGATTTATATGAGTAGAAATAAATATTTTCTCATTTTCAGAAATAATTTGTTCTATTTTTGAATAATTCACTTTTCCCACATATTTTCATCGATGTTATTATCTTTATTATAAAATCGAGACAAAACAAAAAAGAAATCAGACAATCTATTGAGATATTTAACAATACTGTTATTTTCTAACTTTCCAATATACAACTCAACAACACTTCTTTCTGCCCTTCTAGCTACAGATCTAGCCAAGTGTAAATTTGAAGAAAATGGGTCACCTCCTGGAAGTATAAATTCTTTTAAAGGTTCAAGAAGATTATTCATCTCATCAATTTTATTATCAAGAAACAACAATGATTCTTCTTTAAGAAGTTTTTTTTCTGAATCATTTAATGAGACTTCACCTCCAATATTAAACAAATCATTTTGTATAGCTTTTATATCTTTTATAATGGCATCATTATTACAAAAAGAATTACAAACACCTAAAACACTATTTAATTCATCAATATCACCAATAGCATTAATAATAGATTCATTTTTAGAGACCAAATCTCCTTGAGCAAGACTGGTTTGACCTTTATCTCCGTTGCGAGTTACAACTTTACTAATACGCATTAAATGATATTCCAAATTAAAAGATGAACCAATATGCTTGCAACATAACCTATGAAAATAACAGGAGCCCATTTTAGGTGGCTATAAAAAGTGTACATTCCTCTAGCTTGGCCCATTAAAGCAACTCCTGGAGCAGAACCAATTGACAATAAGCTTCCACCAACACCTGCTGTCAGTGTAATTAATAACCATTGAGACAATACCATTGATTCTTTTGTGTGCATTTGTAAAACAGAAAACATTACAGGGATATTGTCAATAAGAGCCGAAAGAATACCCATTATAGAATTAGCAATAGAAAAACCAACTAGCTGATTTGGATCTGATGGATATATTGCATTAGATAATAATTCTAGATACCCAATATATGATAATCCAGATACGCACATTATCACTCCATAGAAAAATAATAATGTATCCCATTCTGCTTGAGCTATCTGCTTGAAAACACCAAATGGTTGATCATCTCCTTCTCTGCTTATCACTGTTGATGAAGATTTGTACGTTGTCTTTAAATAATAAGCAAATAATTGAAGTAAGCTCAATCCTGTCATCATTCCAAATACAGGAGGAATATGAAGAAAATTCTCAAATGTTACTGCTAAAAATATTGTAACAAGAAAAAGAAGAGCAATAGTTTTTGCACCACGCTTTAACTGCACAGGTGGATTTGCTACATCTTTTGATGATCCATCAATAAATAAGCTCATAATGAATGCAGGAATGATATAATTAACTACCGAAGGAAGAAACAACCAGAAAAATTGAGCAAAGTCAACTCTATCAGCTTGCCAAACCATTAAAGTAGTAATATCTCCAAATGGACTAAATGCTCCACCTGCATTTGCTGCTACAACTATATTAACGCAACCTATGCTAACAAAGTTTTTATTCTTGCCGCCAACTGCCATAACAACAGCACACATTACTAACGCAGTTGTCAGATTATCTGCTATCGGTGATAAAAAGAAAGAAATAACACCAGTGACCCAAAATAATGTTCTATAACTATAATCTTGCGCAAGCAATCTAGATCTCAATTTATTGAATACAATTCTTTCAGTCATTGAGTTAATAAATGTCATTGCAACTAGTAAAAAAAGCATTAATTGAGAAAATTCAGAAAATGCATGCATAATTGCTTCTTCAACATGATGAGAATCATCATATCTTGAGCCC
>CAYZYM010000064.1:0-11808 GCA_964482595.1 uncultured bacterium
GCTTTAACATTAGGAATGCTTGCAGCACAAGTAAATAAAATAAGAGACAGTACATAAACTCTTAAAAGTTGGAAAGATAAATTAAATAAACGTTTCATGAACAAAAGATATTACAAATTAAAATATATATCCAATAAGAAAATAACTTAAAGCAAAAATGATAGTTAAAATGATAATAAACCAATTAAAATATTTATCCATTACCTTTTTAACTCCAGGACCAAAAAACCATACAAGCGCACTTACCATATAAAAACGAAGCCCTCTACCAAGAATGGATGCTAGAATAAAAGTTGGCAGACTAATATAAAATGCTCCTGCGCTAATTGAGAATACTTTATATGGAATTGGAGTAAATGCTGCCATAAAAATCACAAAAAAATTATAAGCTTCATATTGCACTTTTACTTTATCAAACAACTCCATAGTAAATCCTGGTACAACATTAAAGAAAAACATAGCTACTTGTGAATATTCTCCAGGAGAAGACCACCAAATAAAATATCCAATTAAGTATCCAAAGACACCACCCAAAACAGAAGCGAGCGTACAAATAAATGCGTAATAAAATGCTCGTTTTGTTTTTCCTAATCCTAATGCAATTAATAATGGATCAGCTGGAATTGGAAGAAAAGATGATTCAGTAAATGAAACAATAAATAAGGTAATGGTTCCATAAGCACTATCTGCTAAAGTAAGCACCCAATCATATAATTTGCGCAACCAGTTCAAGAAATTACCTTAATCGTAACATTTTCTTTGTTCGAACAAATCGTCCACCATTTGGATTAGATGGTGTATACATTTGGCAGAAATATATTCCAGAACTGACTTGATCTCCGTCATCATTTGTGCCGTCCCATACGATTAATTTATATCCTGGAGATTGTTCTTCTTCAACAAGAGTTCGTACCAAATGTCCTCTAACATTAAATATACGAATTACAATCTGTTGGGCTTCAGGAACATCATATTCAATAGTTGTTGAAGCTTTAAACGGATTTGGATAATTCTGTTTTAAATCAAATACATCTGGCACTAATGCTCTAGCATCTATTTTTAAATTACCAATTGTACCAGTTGTTGCATTCTTAAATGATTCACCGTCGGTAGCAAGGATAGACCATGAACCTTCGGATACATTAACTGTATCTGTTTGAGCAGCTAGATCATCCATAGACCATGCAATCGATGTATCGCTAATCCATGAAGTTGTTGTTAAAAACTCTAAATCTTCATATCCAATCATACGGTACTGTACTATATCTCCATCAATATCGATGGAAGAATTCCATACAAATCGCAATGAATCGCTTTGATTCTCTGGTGTGATAAATAAATAATCATTTGTTAAAAATTGGCCAGAACCGATAATCTGCTCACCTGCAACTGTGAAAGATCCAGGAGAATCATTTACTGGTAACACATTCACATTAAAAGCAACTCGCACTGAATCAATTCCACCATTATCTATCCCACCGTTATCTTTTACTGTAACATAAATGGTAGATAATCCATTTGAATTAGTATCTGGAATTAAATCAAGAGATCCTGTGGTTGATGGACTATTATAATCTACATTTAACTCTGAAAATATATTTGTTTCTGAAGTATAAGCTAAAACTTCAATGTCTTGAGAATTTGCATCTCCGCCATAAGAAATTCCGGTAAGATTAATAGATGTTGATCCATCTTCATTCATATCAAAACTCGCAATTGAATCAATAGTTGGAGGTGCGTTAATATATGTTAAAGGTCGAATCTTAAACTCCGAAGAAAGACTACTTTCTGTTCCATTTTGATTTACTGCAGATAACTTATAATAATATGTTTTGCTAGTATCCAAATTTGTATCAGAATAAGTAGATGTTGGGTATCCCAATTCTGCAATTAAATTCGATGATGAAGTGGTAAATCCTGGTTCTTCACCTCTATAAATTCTAAAACTTATCGATGAATCATTTCCAATGTTCCATGAAAAAGTAACCGTACCATCTGATGGAATAGAATAAGAGATACCTGTAGGAGCAGATGGTTGATCCACATTGAAAGTTGGACGCAATACAAAGAGTCCCTCATCAATGCTTGTAACTACCACATTTCCACTTCCATAATATGGATAATTACTCCATGTGCCATCAAAAGACGTATTATTATTATTTGGATATACATCAAAAAAAGCAGCTTCGGATGGACTTGATATATCGCTAATATCTAAAATGCGAAGTCCGCTTGTATAGTGTGACATATAAACATAATCACCAATAATATAATTATTATGGTCAATTGATGGGGTTGGCCCAAAATATGTTGTTTCAATAGTCGGATTATCTAAATCTTCTAAATCCCATATTAAAGTGCGGGTACTATTTACAGCACCATTATTTTCATCTAATTCATCATTTTGAATAAAATATCGATGGTCTTCTGTTAACCATCCTTGGTGCGTATAATAATCATCGTATGATCCAAGTCCAATCGTCTTTGCTCCGCTAGAATCATCACTTTTTGTTGATAAATCAGCTACCCAAACATTTGTTTCATTTGATCCTACACAAATTTCTTTTCCAACATGTTCTGTATCAGGACCGTTATAAACAACGCATTGAACATCATGGACATATCCAGTTCCACTTCTTCCAGTTGAAGGATCAGAAACACAGGCTGCTTTTGCAGGAGCAACTGGATTGCTAATATCTACAATATGTAATCCTCCAGGCCCACATGTGCTTGTTCCTACTGCATACGCAAAACCAGTGTCTTCATTGATAAAAATATTGTGTGCATTTCCAAATTGGCCATAATGTGCTGTTGCTGTGAACTGAACTGGGCTTGATACATTGCGTAGCTCTGTTAAATCAAAAACTTGCATTCCATGTCCACCAGCTTCTGATACGATAAATGCATGATTGCTATACACTTTGATATCTCTCCAAGTAGAACTGTTCGTATGGGTTGGTAGCCTACCTAGATACACTGGATTTTCTGCATCAGATATATCTACAAATGAAGTTCCATTGCTTAAGCCAACTAAAGCATATTCTTTTTGGGTTGTAGGGTCTGTCCAGCCCCAAATATCGTTTAGACTAGTATTGTTACTTCCTCCAATATCAGTTTTGTCCATATAAGCCATTAAATCCACTTCATTACATTCGTATGAGCCAGCAACACCTCCAGTGCACTCAATTTTATTTTTAATAGATGAAACCTCAGCTTTAGTAGATAAACTATTCACAGATCCACGATTAAAATCGCTATATAAAATCAATTCATCGGCATAATATGCATCTGTTATAAATCCATTATCTAATAATGCAATATTTCTACCAAAATGATCACTCTTTATATATTCATCATTTATAATCGTTTGATTAAAGTCAAATCGATTATTCTTTTCATTTCTTGTGTAGTGATAAACTTTAGATTGGTTAAATGTAGTAATTGCTAAGCGATTATTTGCTTCGCTTATTTGATATCCAAAATGACTGTTGTCTGATAAATTTTCTGGTTGAATAGTATAATAATTTGTCCAAGGATTTTCATCAGTTTTATTAGATATTTCAATATAAGGATACGCAAAAACTTTTCCCTTTCCTTCGTCAGAGCCTAGCGCACTTACATAAAGAGCAGAATCGCTAACATATACTGATTTTCCAAATCCTGAATTAAAAGATTCTTGCTCCCCTTCAATTTCAGGAACCTTAATTTCTGTTCCACTGATAATGCCATTTTTAAACTCAGTTAAATAAACAAAGTTTTTTAATGAGCCAATAAGCAGTTTGTTATTATTAAAAGATAAAGATTAACCAAAGCCAAACTTATCTGGACCTGCTTCATAACACCCTTCTACATCCCCCAAATTACGGACATCAATTGTTTCAAATGGCGTATTCTGATACGCAAAGTCTTGTGTTTCTGGATTAAAATCATAAATAAATACATTTCCATCATTGTAAAACGGAGAACCAATAACAACATATTTATCATTTAAAGCAACGCTATAACCAAACTTTTGAGAATATTTTTGAAATACTTCTTTATTTGGATTTTCATATGTTTTGATAAGCGCCCAATTGCCTGCATAGTTCTTATGATATAAATAAGCGGCTCCATGCCCATTGTTTGATCCAGGTGCTCCAATTAATAAATAATCATCATATAAAGCGACGCTAAAACCAAAATCATCTCCTACGCTTGGAAATGGAGCAGTAATTTCTGCAGTTTTTTGTATAGAATCTATTCCATTATATAAATCATATACATCGACTGTTCTTGGAATAAGCGTTGAAAAGGTTCTTGCTGTTACTAAAAAATTTTCAGATAAAGCAATAGGAATAGTGCGTCCTCTGTTCAATAATTCAGAAGAGTGACTCTTTCTTCCGGCTGATGGAAAAACAATCGAAAAAAGTAAAACCCCCAATAGAAAATATTTTAATTGTCTTATACCCATGATTTTCGTTATAAAGTATAAGAAAAATTATACTTAATTAGAAGTTGTTTAATTGACAATTAATGAAACTTCATTTGGAGCTTCTTCTTCGTCAATAACTGTTTCTTCTGGTCCTAGATTTTCATCTAAAAATAATGACTTGTCAAGCGCACCAAAAAAAGACTGAAAGAATTCGCTAGAGTATTGAGTTCCTGCATATCTGATTTTTCCTCCACGTTCCATGCTCGCTTCAAAATTTACACGAATAGAGCTAGAAACTGGATCTTCAGAGCTTTCAGTAACATTCATTGTTGTTTTTAAAATATACACGTTTGGTCCATCATCATCGGAACTTCCACCGTCTCCACCACAGAAGAAACAATCTCCATCATCGTCATCATCATTGTTCCAAAGAGCTACTAATGTAATGACTGCAAGCGCACCAAGAATAACATCACCTGGTTTGATTTTATCATTATCAGACTTCCCTTTTATATTTGTTGTTTGTTTTGACGCAGTAATAAGACCATAACTATCATTTAAAACATCAATAGTATATCCTAAGTCTTGCAATACCCCAATTGAAGCTCTCATTAATGTATCGAAACCTACACTATATTCTCTTGTTTCGATTGCGCGTTTTACTGTTGTTGAAGGCTTAGGCGCAGAGCTGCTACAGCTCACAACAAAGATATGACTTACAATAAGAAGATAAATTGCAGTTTTTCTAATCATTGGATAAGAAATGTTTTAGTATTTAACGCTTTGGTATTTGTGATCAACAACAGTGCCATTTTCATCAAATACAACTATTAAAGTTAAATTCTTATTTGACACAGAACTTTTGCTGCGGCCTCCTCCAAAAATACCAAAGAATCTTCCGCTTGCACCTGCTCCTAACCCAGAAACTTGTGAAGCTTCTGCTTCTCGAGATATTTTATCATATGTCCAAGTTTCTCCGCCTTGTTTTGTGCTGGTCACTAAATTAGGTGATCCAAAAAGTGCAACAACTTGAGAATTATTCATGCCATTTGTTAACTGAGATTGTACTTTTCCTAAAGTGAAGTCATTGTTTACTGCAGTTGCAGCAGGTGAAGTACAAGAAAAAATAGAAAAACTGAATAATAAAATTAAACCTATATGTTTCATTTTACTAAACCCCTATGTTGTTATCTTATAATAATATAAACGAGACAGTATATTAATTGTTCCCGCCTATATAATCTTACGTATAAATAATCAAAAATCAATCAGATTTTATTGTTGATAATTCTAATTGATATAAATCCATTATTTTTTTTGTTGTATTTCCTATCTTGCCATCTCCAATGGCATTATTTTCAATAGAAACAACAGGAATAACATCACGAGTTGATGATGCAATAAATGCTTCTTTAGATTGATATACCTCGTCTAATGTCAAATCTCTTTCTTCTACATTAATTTGATTGTTTTTTAAGATATCTATCAAAACAAGACGAGTGATGCTGCTAAGTATGGATCCATCTGCTTTTGACGTAACTACACTTTCATCATCTTTGATAATAAAGAATGAAAAAGTTGTTCCTTCTAATACTCTACCTTTATCTGTATATAATATTTCATTATATGCACCATCTTTGGCCAAGGTATTTTGTGCAAGCAATGCTGGACCATAAGTCATTGGTGATTTTATATCCGCATTGGAGCGTGCGTGCTCAATAAGACCGACTGATATGCCATTAATATAAAATTCCTCTGGATGCTTTCTAGACGGCGTAATAAAAATTAACAAACGTGATGGATGTGCAGCAATCAACCCAGAACTATCTCCTGTTTTTCCACCTAAAAATGTTATCATTATATTACATTCTTGTTTAGAACAATCATTTTTCTTTAACGTTTCAAGAACGAGGCTCTTAACATCTTCTTTTGATTCTTCAATTTCCATCTTCATCTTATCAACGTTATTAAATACTCTATTAATGTGATGATCTAAAAAAATAGGTTGTCCTTGATTGGTCGTTTTTAAAAATGTAAATACTTGATAACCACGCACTACAGTTAAAAAATTATCTATAAGGTTAAGTGAAACTTCATTAGTCGGAATAAATTTTCCATTAAAAAAAGATATATGACTCATATCTTACCTAACTCTTTTAAGATAAATTTTGTTCCAACAATCCGAGCAATAAAACATACCATAAGAGAAATCACTGCAATTTTTTGAGAAAGAATTACATCTGACAATGGAATATACCCACTATAAAAATCATTTAAATACATATCAACAGAATGTTTTGCTACTGCAAAAGAAGCCAAAAGATTTAAAGCTCCAAATACTGTAGGAAACTTTGGATCAAATACAATAGAAATGCCATTAAAAATTAGTGCTAACAGTATACATCTAAATGCATATTGTGCAGCATAAGTATGAGCCATCTTACTTCCTTCAAATGCGTCAAATGGAATAGCAACTAACCCAAAACAAATAGCAGCTAATATCCCAAAGAATGTCCCTATTTTAGCAAAAACAAATGTATTCTGTTTCGAATCTAATAGTTTCTTTTCTTCTATAAAAAATAAAGCACATCCTACTGCAACAGATAGCATCGCTCCAATAAAAAAGAAGATAGAAGGACTATTAAATTCGCCATTATGTGCAGTGACCGCTCCAAGCTCACTAATAAAATTACCATAAAATGAATACCCTACTGTCGTTGGGTCATCAATAGTGCCTCCTTTGAAGAAAAGAATCGCCAACCCTAATAATGGGATAAACAATAACTGTACGAGAAGGCTTTTGAGATATCCGCTATTTACCACAGGCTAATTTATCTAAAAATTCCATTTATTATAATGTATATTTATATATGAAAAATAAATCCGTTGGCTTCATACTGGCTCTAATCTTTTTTGCTGCTTGTTCTCAAGAAGAAAAGATTCAACCTCCTGCTCATGATTTCAGTGAAAACATTAACATGAATGATGAATTCTATTTTGAAAAAGGAGTATATCAAGTTGTAGATAATGTGTATGTAGCAATTGGATATGGGTTAGCAAATTCTATTTTAATTATTGGAGATGGTGGTAATATCATTATCGATACCACCGAAAGCTATGCAGTTGCATCTGAAATTGCAGAAGAATTCCGTAAAATATCTAACCAACCAACTAAAGCAATTTTCTATACCCATTCTCATCCTGATCACTGGAGAGGAAGTCAGGCATTCTTTGAAGAAGATACTAAAGTTTATGCCCATAAAACTTTTGAACAAGGGTTTGACACTTCAATGAATTTATTGAGACCTATTTTAACAAAAAGAGGGATGAAGCAATTTGGATATTTTCTTCCAGATGAAGTGCAACAATGGGGACATGGATTAGGCACTGCATTTGGATGGGATTTTGTACAACCTCCAATTATATATCCAACAGATTTATTGGAAGAAAAAATTAGCACCATTACAACAGCGGGTATCACATTAGAAGTAACCCATTCACCTGGAGAAACAGACGACCAAATTATCCTCTACTATGCTGATAAAGAAGTGGTTATTTCTGGCGATAATTATTACATGCGTTTTCCTAATTTATATACTATTCGTGGCACATCTTACCGAGATACACGCAAGTGGTATCAATCAGTTGATGAGATGCGTGCTTACAATCCAAAATATTTGATTAGCTGTCATGGACCATACTTATCTGGAAAAGAAAAAGTATATAATCGATTAACTATTTATAGAGATGCTGTTCAATATATCCATGATTATGCAGTAAGAGGCATCAATCAAGGAAAAACTCCGGATGAATTAGTTGAAGAATTTGAATATCCTTCATTCTTTAAAGAAAGTTTTGATTTAGAAGAAAAATATGGAAAAGTAAGTTGGAGTATTCGCAATGTATACAGTGGTTATATCGGATTCTTTGATGGAAAAGCAATTAATCTTGAACCTCTATCTGATAAAGAACGCAATAAAAGATTATTAGATATTATTGGATCTAAAGAAGCATTAATTGGATTAATCAAAGAAGCAAACAACAACAAAGACTTCCAATGGGCAGCTGAATTATGTGAAGTTGGTTTTTCTAACTTCCCTAATGATAAAACTATTAAAGAACTATACGGAAATGCTTTAATAGTTTTGGGAAAAAAAGAAACAAATCCTATTGCACGTAATTGGTATTTATCAGATGCATATGAAATCATGGGACTGATTACTCCTCATGAACAGTACAAATCAACAGATGGACAAATTGAAAGAATTCCTATCCAAACATTTTTCAATGCAATGCCTCCACGCCTCAATCACAAAAAAGCAATTGGAAAATCAATAAAAATTGGCTTTACAATGGCTGATACTGGCCAAACATTTGGAATGATATTAAGAAATAGTATTATTGAAATTACTCAAAATATCCCTGATGATGCTGATGCAACCGCAACTGTTGCTACAATGACTTGGAAAAGAATATCAGTTGGATTAGCAGATGCAAAACAAGCGATTAAAGATGGAGATTTGGTTATTGATGGAAGCAAATTGAAATTTGCACAATTTTTCTCTCTTTTTGACAGAGATTCGTTCGAATTAGTAGTCGATTAAAGTTAGCACCGTCCCGAACTGTTCTTTTATCTTTTTTGATCCTCCTAATTCTGGCAAATCAATTAAAGCAAGTGTGTGTACTTCAGATGCACCTAATTCAATACACAGTTCAGCAGTAGCAATTGCAGTGCCTCCTGTTGCAATCAAATCATCAACAATTAATATTTTCTCGCCTTCCTGAATAGCGTCTGCATGAATATGAACGCTATTTGTACCATATTCCAAGATAAATTCCTTACTTACAGTTCTACGTGGAAGCTTGCCTGGTTTACGTGCCAACACAAAAGGTTTTGCTAATGCATACGCAATAGGAGCGGACCAGAAAAATCCTCTTGATTCAATTCCTACCACACGATCAAACTCTAAATCTGAAACTTTCTCTACCATAATATCTACTGTAGTTTTAAATGCCTCAGGGTCTTCTAAAAGTGTAGTAATATCCCTAAAGATAATTCCAGGGATGGGATAGTCATGAACTATAGTAATGGTCTTTTTAATATCGTCTATATTCATAAATATTAGACGAATAATAACATTAATTTAGTCGAATTCAAAGAATAAAAACTATATTACTTGCCTTATTAACTAGTTTTTAATATCGTGTTTATCACAAAGGCCTGACAAAAATGCCCACAACATTTTTACGGTTGACATTCCTGCTTCTTCAGCAAGAATACGCTCTTCATCAGATAATTGATTCATTAGCATTGCACTTTGTTCACGATGTTCTACATCTGCATCTTTATGGACTACAAAATATTCTAAGCCTTCATCAGTTGAAATATTGTAGTGCTCTACCAACCCTTTGATTTTTGTTTCCGCAATCTCAGGAACTTGACGTTCATATGCATACAATGCACCAAGCCCTTCTGCATAAGAAGAACGAGACAAACGAAAGAAATTATCAATAAGATTTGATGTAAAAGATTCTTCTTTTACTGACTCTACGCTTTCTTTGCTTGCTCCTGCTGCTAAAGCAAATTGCTTCCAAAGCATTGGGTGGTCTTTTGAAAAATCTTCTTCATCACTCAAATTATCTAACAATATTTTTCTTTGTTCTATATCATCGCACATTGAATGTGTCGCACTAATATATCTAGGAAATGCTTTGATATGTTGATAATACTGTTCAGCGTAATCCTGTAAGATTTCTTGAGTTAATTCCCCTTTTTCCCAAGCAACATAAAAAGGATGTTTTAAAAGATGAAATTGATCTAATTGGCTATCTAATTGTTTTAAAGTCATTCAAATCCTCCTAATTTTATATACCTAATCTACAACTTCTTTAACTCTTCTTCAATAAGCCAAATACGATCTTGGCCCCATGTAGATAAAATATTCTTCCTTCCATGAAATAATTTAAAAGTAGGCGCGCCCCAACAATTGACTTTATACATTGCTAATCGATTTTTTTCAAAGCTTGATTCCCAGTCTTTGGAATCAAGATGAACAAATGCTTTATCTGGATTTAAGTCTAAATTCATTAACACTTTTCTTAAAAATGTTTTAGAGCTAATGTCTTGCGCCTGCGCAAAAACCCCCTTCATACATTGATACAGATAGTCAAATCCCTTTCCTTTAGAATTCACATAAGGAAACAAAGAATATATCCTTGTAAGAGGAAGTCCAGTAGCAATTCTAATTTTTCCAAAAGGAATTCCTAATTTTTCGGCAAGACGTGCGCAATCTGACAATATGTAGAACCCTTTTCTGCGAGAAATTCCCATACCACGCATCAACATTGGTTTGATAGGTCTTACTACAACAGGAATATTATATTTATTTCCCAACTTTCTAATACGATCAAATGACAGATAGGTATATGGACTATTCGCAGAAAAAAATATTTCTAGTTTGACATTAGATGTATTATAGCTAGCACTACTTTTAGATATTGCTGGATTAATACGTAAGGAATTAGCTTTATTTGCTTTTAAACCATCCAATCGTTCCAACAATAAATTAATACGATCAACGCCCCAATAATTTTCTTCTGCATAATGGAAAATACCCCCTAAATAATGATTGCACTTATCTCGCTTTTTATTTCCTTCTTTTAACGCATTTTGAATTGTGTTTTCAGAACAAGAATTTCCTGTAAACTCTCCTTTCCAAAACTTCAAACTTAATTCGGGGAGATTATGGATTAATTCATGTTGATTTAAAGTGCATAAATGACTCAAAAAGGCGTTTTTTTCATCAAGAGATGGAATATGTGTATTTGAGAAATCAACACCATAGTATGGAGCAATTTTTTGCACATCATTAAAAACATATTTTCTATACATATCTGGCTCTGGAAGTGCATCATACCCTTCTTCTCCCACTAGATAAATTTCTAACTGAATATTATAAGCACTTTTTATTCGATGAAGAAATTGTGCAGCCAATGCTGAATAAGGATCGTTTGATTGAAAAAAGAATAAAACTTTATGTGGTTCTACTCTTGCTTGTCTTCGTGATTCAAATTCTTGTCTTTTCTTATCTCGTATATCAAGATTAGCAAATTGATACATTAAAAAAGAACGAATCCTTCTCACCAATGATTTAGGAAATATCAAATCAATTACATTTTCTAAATTCATAATCCAAATTAATCGTTAAAATAAATACTTTCCTAATGTTTTTATAATGAATACCTTAACAATAGAAGTTTATAGGGGAAAGAAAAAAAGAGGAAAAAATGAAAAAAATAATCTTAATAGCACTATTTACAACAATAGCTTTCGGTCAATATACTGATGGAAATACAGTTGTGACTATATCAAAATACAAATGGGAACCGTTATCAGG
>CAYZYM010000065.1:0-3710 GCA_964482595.1 uncultured bacterium
TAGGGGAAATCCGATTAAGATTACAGGGAGGCGATGGATGCCATAATGGAATGAAATCGATCATTAATTCGCTGAATACGGATGATATTGCAAGACTAAAAATTGGAATTGCAGCAGACGACTATACAAGACCATCTGAACATTATGTGTTAAAACCATTCGATAATAAATATGAATCTTTAGTGAACCAAGTTTTAGAATTTACTTATGATGCAATGTCTTCTATTGTTCAAGAAGGGATTACATTTACATCAAACCATTTTAATAAACAAATTATAGGAGAAGCATAGTGGAAAACCAAAACCTTATTTATTTAATACCTGCCGCAGGAATTGCTGCAATGATTTTTGCGTTGTGGAAAAGCAACTGGATTAGCAAACAAGATCCAGGAAATGAAAAAATGCAAGATATTGGCCTTGCAATCAGAGAAGGCGCAACAGCTTTTATTAAAAGAGAATATCAAGTATTAGCAGTTTTTGTACTGGTTGTAGCAGCCCTTTTGTATTGGGTGAATTTAGGAAACAATACCCCAGAAGTAGCTTTATCTTTTGTTGTTGGTGCTCTTTGTAGCGCTCTAGCAGGAGCTCTTGGCATGCGCGTTGCAACCTTAGCAAACCATAGAACAACTGAAGCTGCACAAACAGGTTTAAGTCCAGCTTTAAATGTTGCGTTTAGCGGTGGAGCTGTTATGGGCATGAATGTGGTTGGTTTAGGAATTTTAGGTCTCTTTACGCTATTCTGGTATTATGGTGGATTAAATGCAGGCGTAGATTTATCAAGAACAATGACCTTAGTATCTGGTTTTGCTATGGGAGCTTCATCAATTGCTCTTTTTGCAAGAGTTGGTGGTGGGATATATACAAAAGCTGCTGACGTTGGTGCAGATTTAGTTGGTAAGGTTGAAGCAGGAATTCCAGAAGACGACCCAAGAAACCCTGCAACAATTGCTGACAATGTTGGTGACAATGTTGGAGATGTTGCTGGTATGGGGGCAGACTTATTTGAGTCGTATGTAGGCTCTATTATTGGAGCAATGGTTTTAGCTGCAGCTGCAGGAAATACAACATTGGTCTACTTGCCTTTATTTATTGCTGCATCAGGAATTTTTGTGTCAATTCTTGGAACCTTTTTTGTTAGAACAAAAGAAGGGGGCAATCCTCAAACCGCATTAAATATTGGAGTTTTTGGATCAGCGGCCGTGATGTTAGTTGTTACTTATTTTCTATTAAATTATTTTGGTCCATCAGGCACAATTGATGGGATGTTGGTTATGAATCTATTTTGGGCAACTGTAGTTGGCCTTGTTTCAGGTATCTTAATTGGCTTAATGACTGAATACTTCACATCTGACGAGCAAAAACCATCAAAAGGTATTGCAGAAGCTAGTGAAACAGGATCTGCAACAAATATTATTGCAGGCCTAGCTAATGGTATGTATTCCACTGCATTGCCAGTGCTTGTTATTGCTTTAGCAATTTTAGGAGCCTTTCATTTTGCCGGACTCTATGGGATTGCAATTGCTGCTTTAGGCATGTTGTCTACTATTGGTATTCAATTGGCAGTTGATGCATATGGCCCAATTGCTGATAATGCTGGAGGTATTGCAGAAATGGCTGAACTCCCAAGCGAAGTAAGAGAGAGAACAGACAAGCTGGATGCAGTTGGCAATACAACAGCTGCTATTGGTAAAGGTTTTGCAATTGGCTCTGCTGCTTTAACCTCTTTAGCGCTTTTTGCAGCATTTAGAGAAACAATTAAAGCAAACAGAATCATTGATGGCTGGTCCGAATCAACTGCTGAACTAGCGTTGAACATTAGTGAGCCAACAGTAATGGCTGGTTTATTCATTGGCGCAATTTTACCGTTTGTTTTTTCTGCTCTTGCAATGCAAGCGGTTGGAGATGCTGCATTTGAAATGATCGAAGAAGTAAGAAGACAGTTCAAAGAAATTAAGGGCCTACTTGATGGTAAAGCAAAAGCAGACTATGCAAGATGTGTAGACATTGCTACAACAGCTGCCATCAATAAAATGATTTTGCCAGGAGCGCTTGCTGTATTTACTCCTATATTTTTTGGGCTTATAATTCGTCAACCAGAGATGTTAGGTGGAATACTAGCTGGCGTAACCGTAACAGGCGTGTTGTTGGCGATATTTATGTCTAATGCAGGCGGTTCATGGGACAATGCGAAGAAATATATTGAATCGGGTGCACATGGCGGCAAAGGAAGCCCTGCACATAAAGCGGCTGTAGTTGGTGATACTGTTGGTGATCCATTTAAAGATACGGCAGGCCCATCTTTAAATATTTTAATTAAGTTAATATCAGTGGTGTCGCTTGTAATAGCACCACTAATGTAATGGAGAAATTTATGAATTATTATGAAGTGCTATACATTGTAAACCCAAATTATGGGAAAGATAAGATATCAGAAATTATTAATGATATCAACACACACATTGAATCAAAAAAACATTCAATTCTTAATCATGATTTTTGGGGGAAAAAACAATTAGCATATAGTGTTAATAAAGAAAAATATGGAAACTATGTCTTGCTTCATGCAGAATTTGATAACTCTTCTTTTGTAAATGATTTTAAACAGTTTCTTAATCTAAATTCAGAAGTTTTAAAATATTTGATTGTAAAACTTGATGAAAAGCCAACCTTGAACAAAGAAGAAAAAGAAGAAAAAGAGGAGAGTGCATAATGTTGTCTAACAGAAAGAAATCTTGTTATTTCCAAAGAAATGGCATTAAAGAAATTGATTATAAAGATACCAAGCTTTTAAATAAGTTTATTAATGATCAAGGCAAGATTATTCCTAGGCGAGTGACTGGGACAAGCATGAAAATGCATCGAAAATTAGTTAATGCAATCAAACGTGCAAGGAATGTTGCACTTCTTCCATTTGTATCAGTAGATAAGGATTAAATATGAAAGTAATATTATTAGCGAATATAGAAAAATTAGGAAATCCAGGCGATGTTGTCAGTGTAAAGGCGGGATTTGCACGCAACTTTCTTTTTCCGCAAAGATTAGCCACTAACTTTTCTCAAAAACAGTTAATCAAAATTGAAAATGAACTTAAACAAAAAGAACGCAAGCTGAATCGAGAAAAAGAAGATTTATTGCATATATTAGAGCAACTTTCTGGTTTGGAACTTTCTATTAAAATGAAATCAGAAGAGAATGATAAGCTTTTTGGATCAGTTACAAAAGCAGATATTGAAAAATTATTATTAGAAAATAGTATTAAGATTGATAAGAAATATATTGATTTAAAGTCTCCGATTAAAATCCTTGGTTCACATGAAGTTAATGTAAAATTTACTAGTGAATTATTTGGTAGCTTTAAGTTGACTATTGAAAAAGAAGATTAGTTTCTTTTTATTTTAACTATTTTTTTCTCTTTACTGCATTTTTCACAAAAGAAATACATATCTTTATATTTTGATATTTCAGTTATGCATTTTTCATTATCACATCCAAATATGTATGAATGATTTGTCTCTTCTGTATTGGTTTCTAGTGTGTTAGATGCCTTACGTAGCCAATTTCTAAAAAAGGCTTTGTAATCTTTTTTTCTTTTATTGTTTGCTTTTAGCCAATCAAGCATTTTTGCTAATTCAAATTCAATATCAACAGAAGGAAATTTTTCTGACCATTCCTTTATGTTGTTTTTGATATCTTTAATCTGGTCTTTTTTAG
>CAYZYM010000066.1:0-2682 GCA_964482595.1 uncultured bacterium
CAAAAAATAGAGCATCTGTTTTAGATGGTATTCCTAAAAACTTACCATCTTTATTATCTTCTGAAAGACTGCAAGACAAAGCAGCTCAAGTAGGTTTTGAATGGGAGAATTATAACGATGTTATTGAGAAAATTTATGAAGAATTAGAAGAGCTAAAGCTAGGTATCAAGGCAAGTGACCAAAACAATATTGAAGAAGAAATTGGAGATTTATTAATTGGAGTTGTAAATCTTTCTAGGTTTTTAAATGTTTCAGCCGAAGTAGCAATGCAAAAATCAAACAGAAAATTCTATAGACGTTTTACAAAAATGGAAAAATTAATTGAAAATGATAATCAAGAAATTGATAAATTATCGCTAAAAGAATTAGACAATTATTGGGATAAAGTAAAAGATGAAGAATAATAAAATAGTTGGAATTACGTTTGGATCATTTGATTTATGTCATTATGGGCATGTATTAATGTTTGAAGAATGTAAAGAATATTGTGATTACCTAATTGTAGGAGTGCAATCTGATCCTTCTATTGATCGATCTGAAAAAAATAAACCAATCCAATCACATGAAGAACGTATTAATATTGTAAAATCATTAAAGCCTGTTGATGAAGTAATTCCTTATGATACAGAATCAGATTTAATTGAAGTTCTAAAAGAAGTTAATCCGGATGTTAGAATTTTAGGAGCAGATCACAAAGGAACATCATTTACAGGTAATGAATTACCAATAAAATGTGTTTTTAATTCAAGAGATCATGGATTTTCAACGAGTGAATTGAGAAGACGAATTTATTTAGCTGAAAAAGATAAATTATCTAGTTAAGTAATAAAAAATTATATTTCCCCCTAATCTTAAAAATTCTTCATTATCATTATTCCAAGCATCTAGTAGGCTAAAATTTTTAATTCCTAAAAACACTATTTTATTATTAATCAATATTGCATCAGATTCAAATGCTAAATCTTCAAATGCTAAATCAAATATCATATTATCAAACATATTATCAATTTGAATATTCTCTTTTTCAAATTCAGGTAATAATTGTTTGATAAAGAGTGAATAAGTATAATCGGAAGTAATATTGTCGACAATGAACAGCCCCCCCTTTTTTATATGTTTTGCGATATAACTTATTTGGTTACTACTTAATTGAAGATATTGATTGTTACAAACAAAGATAATTGGGTAAGAAGAAATATTATTTTTAGTAATATTGACATTGTTCTCTGATAATAAATTAATTTGCCCATTTTTTTCAAGATATTGCAACATTTTATCTGTTCCACTTTTACTGCATTCTCCCACTAGTAAAACTTTTTGTTCTTGGGCATATAAAATTGAGTAAGAACAAATGATACTTAGTATTAATATTATTAAGTTTCTGAGCATTTTTATAATTTAGGCTTTAATTTTCTTTAAATGAATAAACACAAATTAATTTTATCTCTTTTTATATTTTTTGTAATGGGTTTCTTATATGCTCAAGATAGAAATTTTGAAAAAGAAATTCAGCAAACAGAAAAACAAATTCAAAATTTGCAAGCATCTATTGATAAAAATAATAAAGAAATTAATAAGCTGAAATCTGAAGAAAAAAGCACTAGCCAACAATTATCTATTACAAAAAAAAGTATTCAAAATTCAAAATCTTTAATTGATGCATACAATAGAAAAATAAATTTATACAGTTTGCAATTAAACAATCTTAGAGCTGCAGTTGAGAAAAATAATAAAAAAATATTGAGCATTAAAAACAGCTATAAAAGTCGTTCAATCAATATTTATAAAAAGAAAGATAGCAATTTAAATAATTTGATATTGAGTGCTAATAATATCACTCAAGCCATATATCGCATTAAATATTATAATGTTATATCAGATATTAATAAGGAAGTTTTAACAAAGATCAATAGAACACAATTGTATAATGAAAAAAAGAAAAATGAAATTAATCAATTGTTAAATAATGTAGATGATGATAAAAATTCTAAAGAAAAAGAACTAATATCTCTTGATCAAAAAGAACAATATCAAAAAAAGCTTCTTCAAAAGTTAAAACAAGAGAAAAATGCTATCACATCAGAAATTCAACAAAAAAAGAGCCAAATAGAAGCTTTAGAGAAGTTGAGAAATCAGATTCTAGATCAAAAACAGCAATATGATACAGAACAATTGATACAGTTAAAAAGAATTAAAGCAAATATTAAAGAATTTAAAGGCAATCTTATATGGCCAGTTGATGGGAAGATTGTAAAAGATTTCGGTCCTCAATGGAATCCTAAATTAAATACCACGCTGTATAATCCAGGAATTGATATTGCAGCAAATCCAACCACATCCGTGAGATCAGTATTTGATGGCTTGGTTACAACTATTACATTTATATCTGGCTATGGAACAACAGTGATTATTGATCATGATAATGGTTATTTTACAGTATTCACACATTTGGACAATTTATTAGTTAGTAAGAATATGTTAGTCAAAGAAGGGCAGAAAATTGGTTTTATTTCACAAGATAGTAAAGTAGTACATTTTGAAATATGGGGAGATAATAAAACATTAAACCCAGAAGAATGGTTAAAAGATGGATATAGATAGTTTACAGCCAAAAATTTCTAAAAAAATACAAACTATTGTTGGAAATAATAAAATAGCTAATGCTTATTTATTCCATGGCAG
>CAYZYM010000067.1:0-6313 GCA_964482595.1 uncultured bacterium
CTTTCAATCAGGAGATCATCCGAATTATAAATTTCATATGGACCATCTTCAGGAGTACATCCAAAAAAAAACAATAAGAGTGTTAATAAAATTTTTCTCATGAAATAAATGTAGAGCAATTTTACTAAAAAATAAATACTAATCAGTGCAACGGATTTGTAAAAAAAGAGGAGCAAACTAAACCTAACCAAGGGTAAGAGAAAGGAATTAAGAGGTAATTTTAAATTTCAATTTGCTCCTCATTTATATATATGACCTTAGTAGAAAAAGGTTCCACCTTTTTCTTTTTTTACTTATTATACGTTCAGATCGCGGGATGGAGCAGCATGGTAGCTCGTCGGGCTCATAACCCGGAGGTCGTAGGTTCAAATCCTACTCCCGCTACTAACCTCCGATTTACAAAAAGGAAAAACCAAACATGAAATTATCAAAAATTACGCTTACTTTTGTTTTAACAACTTTACTGATGAATTGTGCAAATAATGATGAGGCTCTAATGGAGCAAGCAAATGAATTAGCCCAAAAATTTATTATTACCGATGGACATATTGATACTCCATGGAGAATGCATAAAGGTGGATATGAAGATATCTCAGTAAGAACTCCAGGTGGAGATTTTGATTATGTTCGTGCAAAACAAGGTGGACTAGATGTTCCATTTATGTCAATTTATGTTCCTGCTTCTTATCAAGTAACTGGTGGAGCAAAGGATAAAGCGGATGAATTAATAGGTATTGTTGAAAGAGTAACAACAGATCATCCAGACAAATTTGAAATAGCTCATTCTGTTTCTGATGCTGAAAGAATTGTCGCTGAAGGAAAGATTGCATTGCCAATGGGAATGGAAAATGGCGCTCCTTTAGAAGGGGATTTATCCAACTTAAAATATTTCCGTAAAAGAGGTATTAGTTATATAACCTTAACTCATGCTGAAGATAACGATATCTGTGACTCATCCTACAATCTTGGCGAAAGAACACATAATGGATTAAGTGAATTTGGTGTTGAAGTTGTAAAGAAAATGAATCGTATTGGAATCATGGTGGATATCTCTCATGTTTCTGATGAAGCATTCTATCAAGCAATGGATGTTACAGAAGTTCCAGCTATTGCAACCCATTCATCTTGTAGGCATTTTACTCCTGGCTGGGAACGTAACATGAGTGATGACATGATAAAACGTCTTGCTGAAAATGGTGGCGTTATTCAGATTAACTTTGCATCATACTTTGTTGATCAAGATTCAAAGGATAGCAAAGGTCCAGTTGATGCAGATGTTAGCAAATATGTTGCTGATAACAATATTGATCCTCAAGATTATGCTGCATACGATGCTTACAAAAAAGAACAATATGATAAAAGATTTCTTTATGTTGATGCTGCTAGAGTAGTGGATCATATAGATCATGTTGTCGATCTTGTTGGAATTGATCATGTAGGATTTGGATCTGATTTTGATGGCGTTGGATATACTTTACCAACTGATTTGAAAGGTCCTGAAGGATTTCCAATTATCATTTACCATCTTCTTAAAAGAGGTTATTCAGAAGAAGATATTGAAAAGATATGCTACAAAAATATTTGGAGAGTATGGCAAGCAACAGAAGATTTTGCTAAAGATTTCTGCGATTGTGGAAAGCCAAAAGGTGAATGTAGCGGTGGAATGTGTTCCAATTAAATTGAGATTTGTCTTAAACGCTCAAATACTATAGCACTTACTGCTGAAGACACATTTAAAGAATTCATTTCATTTGACATTGGGATTGTTGCTGTAAAATCTGAATTTTCTAACACTTTTTTACTGATACCACTTCCTTCTCCGCCAAAGATGAGTACGGTTCTTCCTTTTAAATCAATTGAATACCAATTCTGAGCATTAATATTATTTTCAAAACTTGTAATCCAGTAATCATTGTCTTTGAAATGAAGAATTGTCTGACTGATGTTATTAATTTCATATATAGGAATTTTTGCAAACCCTCCTTGGCTTACTTGAGCAACTGCGCTTGTCATTGATGCACTACTCTTATCTGTTATAATGACTCCATCAACTTTCCCTCCAGCGCAAATACGTAATATTTGTCCCAAGTTATGCGGATCTTGCACGCGATCAAGGATGACATAACATTCATTATCATTCTTAGGCATTGGTAGCATTTGTGAAATAGATACTTGTGCTTTAATTAGTATTCCTTGCGCTCTATTTGTGTCCACTTTTTTTGAAAAACTAGCCTCATCTAAGAACATCACTTTATCTGTCGATAGACCAGAATAAAGAGATTCAATCTCTTTGTGTTTGGATGCAGGTGATTCTTTTTCGATATAAAGCTGATTGATCTCAACCAAATCAGATTTAAGTGCATCAAGGCATCCATTGATACCATATACAGAAATTTTACGTTTTGTAAATTCGTCCATAAATATTTCTTAAATTTAGGAAGAAAATTCATGATTAAAATTAAAGAATCAGAATTACACTTTTCATTTGTCCGATCTCAGGGTCCTGGAGGGCAGAATGTGAACAAAGTATCGACTGCTGTGCAGTTACGATATAATATTCATAAATCTGATATTCCAAAACATATAAAAGAACTATTTATAGAGAAATATTCTAATAGAATTTCCAAAAGCGGTGACATCATTATTATTGCACAAAGTTATCGAACGCAGCATAAAAATAAAATTGATGCTATCAATCGCTTAGAATCTTTATTTTCTGACATAAAAATTCCTGTAAAGAGAATTGCTACGAAACCTTCTAAAGCTTCACAGGTTAAAAGAGTTGAAAGCAAAAAAAAGAGATCATTGGTAAAAAAGAGTAGAAAGAAAGTTAGTTTAGATGATTAGATACATAACTCTATTATTAGTTCTGTCTGTTGCCATTGCGCAAGACTTGAATACTGAAGAAGTAGAAAAAGATTCTGTGTTCTTCGAATCGATTCTTGCAGATACAATTACTGATTTAGAGCTAATGTTAATTGCTGATATCAATCGTAATAAAATTTTAGAAACATATTTAGAGTTAGATATTATTTCAGAGTCATTAGAGTTGAATGCTCCTAAGTATGATCGATTTGAACGCAAAAATAATCAAGGTTTTTATCTGCCTACTGGCCGTGCTACCACATTATATTTTGATAGAGGGATAGTTGGTTGGTCAGAAGCAAGTAAGTGGTTGATTGAAAATAATGAATCATATTCAAGTGGGTTTTTTAATACTTCATTTGAAAAGTTTACCTACTATAATTCAAGAAAAGGTTTTGTAGATACCGATAATTATTTTAAAGATCCTTGGAACCAAAGAGACATTAACGATTATATTCGTTATATGCATATGCCACCAACTATGACAAATATGCATCCAATGGAAGCAAACACGATTTATGATCGAAATCGTAATTGAGGATGTGTTGCGCAATGTTGCGCAATTAACTAGTGCTATTCAGAGCAAACAAGTTCTAGGAATCACTTCTGATTCAAGACAAGTGCAATCTGGTTTTATCTTTGTTGCAATAAAGGGCGTTTCTGTAGATGGAAATCAATTTATCAATGATGCTTTTGATAAAGGTGCTATATGTGTTATTACAGACTCTGATGATACAGAAATCACTGATACAACTATTAAGGTGAGCAATGCAAGGAAAGCATTAACTCAGCTGGCATCAAATTTCTATGGAAATCCTGAGAAACATATTAAAACCGTTGGAATTACGGGCACAAATGGAAAAACGTCTACCACCCTTATACTGAAAGATATATTAGAGGCAGATGGGAAAAAAGTAATTCAAATTGGTACTTTAGGTATCATCCCCAAAATTAAATCACTTGATTTTTCTTTAACAACACCAGACCCTGTATCTCTTTTTCAAGTATTGCATCATGCAGTAGAAGAGAAGTTTGATTATGCTATTTTAGAAGTCTCTTCTCATGCTTTATCACAAAATCGTGTAGATAGCATTGTCTTTGATTCAGTAGGATTTACTAATCTTACTTTGGATCATTTAGATTATCATAAGTCTCTTGATAACTATTTTAATGATAAGAAAAAGCTATTTGGATTGATAAAAGAAGGAAATAATCCATTGATATTAAGCGATACTGATTACGGGAAAGCTATCTGTAAGGATTATCCAAATTCTAAGAAAGTTTCTTTGAAAAATGCAGATGCAGATTATTTTTGTGCAGATATATCTATCACTAAAAATGGAATTAGCGGTGTAATGCATTCAAAAGACAGTTCAGTGCAAATTGATTCAACATTAATTGGAAGATATAATTTGGAGAATATACTTTTAGCTTCTTCCATTGCATTAGAGATTGGCATACAACAATCATCTATTGAACAAGGAATTAAAAATTGTGATTATATAGATGGAAGAAATGAAAATATTTCTGAACCAGAATGGCCAGACATTATTATTGATTATGCTCATACACCTGATGCATATAGAAACATGTTGAGCTCTATCAAAGAAATATATCCAGATAAAACAATGAAAGTGCTATTTGGAGCAGGAGGGAATAGAGATCAATCAAAAAGATCAGAAATGGCTAAAGCAGTTCAAGAATTTGCTGATGTAGCTTATTTGGTACCTGATAATCCAAGATTTGAGGATATTAATAAGATTAATAATGATGTGATATTAGGATTTTCGAAAGATATGTTTGAAGTATTTGATAACCGTAAACATGGATTGTTAGCTGCACTTAAAAATTTAGATTCAGATGATATCTTAATTATTTTTGGAAAGGGAAATGAAAAATTTCAAGAAATTAATGGAGAAAAATTATACTATTCTGACAGAGAAATTATAGAGGAGTTTTATGCGAATTGATATCATCGAAAATGATCTATTTGTTAGCTATCTTTCTGATGCGCTTAACATAGATAATCTTTCTTCAATTAGCGGAATTACTACAGACAGTCGACATGTTCAAAAGAATGATCTATTTTTAGCAATCAAGGGAGAGCATTTTGACGGATCTGATTTTATTGATCAAGCATTCTCTAATGGTGCAATCTATGCCATCACTCAATCTGTGCATGATAGTGATAATGTTTTCACAGTTGATAATGTGATTGAGTTTATTGGAAAAATTTGTTCTAAATGGATGAGTAATTTTGATGGAAAAACCATTGCCATCACTGGAAGCAATGGTAAAACGACCACAAAAGATTTGATTTCACATGTTCTTATTAAGAGCGGTCATAATGTTTCTAAAACAGAAGGAAATTTTAATACGTCAATTGGGGTTCCTTTGACTATATTTTCTTTCTCAAATGACCCTTCGCAAATTTATGTTTTAGAGCTTGGTGCAAATCAAGTGGGAGATATTGATTATTTATCATCTCTTGTTAAGCCAGATATAGGAATTGTAACAAATATTTCTGGTGCACACTTAGAAGGATTTGGATCAATCGATAATATCCGAAAAGAAAAGAGATCAATTTTTAACCATTCTAAGAAAAGATATTATGGTGATGAAATTGAGACCTTAATTACTTTATCAAACCATCCTCTTGCAAATAATAAAGTCTTTTTAAAAAATGCTTCCATTGCGTATGAGGTGTGTAAAGATTTTATGGATAAAAGTGATCAAGAAGAATTTTCTCGAATAATAGAAGACTTTGTTTTGCCAAAGGGAAGAGGACAGACTTATTCTTTATCTAGAGGGATTGTATTAATTGATGATACATATAATGCAAATCCAGAGTCTGTAAAAGCTGCTATTGATAACCTTGCAAGATATCAAACCAAAGGAAGAAAGATTTTTATCTTTGGAGATATGAAAGAACTTGGAGAAAATGCGATAGGTTTTCATAAAGAGATTGCTGATTATTGCGAAGGAAAAATTGATGGAATTATTTGTTATGGAGACTTGGCAAAAAATACTTTTAACAATAGTAAAAGTATTCCCTTAAGCTTACATTTCGACAATAAAGATGCACTTGTTACTGAAGTTTGCAGCTTGCTAGAAAATGATGATATTATTATGTTAAAAGGTTCTAGAAGTATGGAATTAGATTCGGTAGCAGAAGATATTAAAAACCATGTTAAATGAACTATTAGATTCGTTAAGAAATTTACTTGAGTATATTACATTTAGCGCAGGCGCAAGTGCAATTCTAGCGCTTTTGATTAGTTTTATTTTTGGTCCAATTATTGTTCGAAATCTTACAAGGCTTCAAATTGGAGAATCCATCAGAGATCATGGCCCAGAGAGCCATCATGAAAAAAAGGGCACACCAACCATGGGTGGTGTTCTTATCATTGTCGCTACAATAATACCTACTTTAATATTTGCAGATATA
>CAYZYM010000068.1:0-11676 GCA_964482595.1 uncultured bacterium
GCGATCAACTGAAGTAATTACAACATGTCTTAAATTCATTCTTTTAACTGCTTGAGCGACACGATATGGCTCCATTGGATCATTCCACGTTGGTTTACCTGTCTTAACAGAGCAAAATCCACAAGCTCTTGTACAAGTATCGCCTAGAATCATTAAAGTAGCAGTTCGTCTGTTCCAACATTCATAAATATTAGGACATCTTGCTTCAGCGCATACTGTGTTTAGATATCCTTCTTCAATTGTTTTTCTGACAAATTTATAATTTTTATCAGTAGTGATATTAATCTTTGGCTTGTTTGTTCTAGGTTGAATCATTGCTTAAATATATCATTAAAATGATTAATAGTAGATTTTTTAATCTCATCCATAGGAATTTCTTGGCCTAATTCTTGTTCCATAGATGTCATCAATACATTATCAATGCCACATGAGATAATATTAGAAAAATAATTCATATCAGTATTTACATTTAGTGCAAATCCATGAGTTGTTACCCACCTAGAAACACGAATACCAATACTAGCTATCTTTCTATCATCAACCCATACACCAGTTAATCCTTTTCTTGTAGAAGCATTGATATCATAATCATATAATACTTTTATCAATAATTTTTCAATGCTTGATACATATAATCGAACCCCTAATCTCATCTTTCTTAAATCAATAATAGGATATCCAACCAACTGACCTGGACCATGGTATGTCACATCTCCTCCTCGATCAGTTTCAAATAAATCACAATTCTGATTAATAATATTATTTCGATTTGCATTTTTTCCTAATGTGTAAGTATGATTGTGCTCTAACAGAAATAAAGTATCTTTACCCTGATTATTGATTAATGCTGTTCTTGTATTCTCTTGATTTAATAATGCGTTTTTATAATCGCATAAACCCAAATCTTTAACAATAAATTCCATCTATTTTAACTGTAATAGTGTTTCAAAAATTGCTTCAGAGAAAGTAGGATGAGGATGAATTGATGAAAATACACTATCAATAGTAAGATTATTGGATTTAATAACACTGAGTTCAGATATCATTTCGGTAGCATTAGCGCCAATAATATGAGCACCCAATATATGATTAGAATCATCTACTAATATCTTAATAAAACCTTCCGAAGAACCAACTGCGACAGCTTTACCATTTGAATTGAAAAAAGAATGGGCTTTCTTGAATGCTATTGATTGCTGATTTAAATATTCCTCTGTAACACCAATAGAGGCGACCTCAGGTTTACAATAAGTGCAATTTGGAATATTATTATAATCAATTTTATTTGATGTTAATCCACATAAAAGCTCTGCAACATAAATTCCTTCTGCCGTGGCAACATGAGCAAGCCATGGAGGTCCAACCACATCCCCTACTGCATATATATTATCAATATTAGTTTTTCCATTTTCATCAACTTTGATATGATTATTGCTTTCTATCTCAATTCCTAAATCTTGGAGCCCACAATCAGAAGAATTTCCTTCAACTCCAATAGAAATAATTATTTTTTCATCATCAATATCTTTGGCAAGTGTATTGGTAATTATATTTATCTTTCTTTTTTTAAATACTTTTTCAAGCCAAGCTGAAACTTCATTGTCTTCATTTGGAAGCAACCTATCTTCTGCTTCAATGAGCGTTACATCAGTATTAAAACTGCTAAAAAAGTAAGCAAACTCTACACCAATGGCTCCACCACCAACAATGGTAATAGATTTGGGTAATTTTTCCATTGTAAACACATCTTTTGAATACATAATCTTACTTGGATCGTTATTAATATTCTTGAGCATTTTTGGCTTGGATCCTGTAGCAACAATAAAGTTTAGAGCACTTATTTGAGCACTATCAATATCAATAGTTTTATTATCAATAAATTTCCCAAAACCTGGATAAAAATCTACTTTATTTTTTCTAACTAGATAATGGATTCCTTTAGAAAGACGTTGTCTAGCTTTAATGCTTCGATTAATAATAGCTTTAAAATCAACTTGGATATCTTTTACCGAAATGCCATAATCATTAGAAGTATTAATTAAATCCATTACTTCTGCATTCTTTAGCAAAGATTTTGTTGGAATACAGCCCCAATTTAAACAGACACCACCTAGATCGTTATTATCAACAATTGCAACTTTTTTACCGAGCTCTGCAGCACGAAAAGCAGCACTATAACCTCCAGGGCCTCCCCCCAAGATAATTAAATCATAATTATTCATTTATTATATTTTATTTACTTCGACAAGTTTTAAAAATTCATTTCTTGTGTTAGATTTCTCTTTAAATGTTCCTAACATAGAGCTTGTTGAAGCAATACTGTTTTGTTTTTGTACACCACGCATCAACATACAAAAATGTCTTCCTTCCATTATTACTGCTACACCTTTTGGATTTAATAAATCTTGTATACACGTTGCAATTTGATTTGTTAAACGCTCTTGCACCTGTAATCTTCGTGCATAGAAATCGATAATTCTTGGAATTTTAGACAAGCCAATAATTTTTCCATTTGGGATATATCCAACATGTGCTTTTCCATAAAATGGAATTAAATGATGCTCACATAGGCTATAAAATTCAATATCTTTTACTATAACCATATCTTTAGCAGATTCATTAAAGATTGCTTCATTAATAATTTCATCTAAATTCTGATCATACCCTTGTGTTAAAAATTCCCAAGATTTAGCTACTCTTTTTGGAGTTTTAAGCAAACCTTCACGCTCAGTATCTTCTCCAATAACTTCTAGTAATTCTTTTGTAATTTTTTCTAATCTTTTTTTATCGATATCTGACATTAATTTTCCTCTAAATGACTCACTGGTTCTATTTTATCCTTTAATAACCAAATACAAAAATAAATAATTGGAGTATCAATAAATGCCACAAACACCTTAAACATCCAACCCATCCATAGTAGTGAATAAAAACTTTCCCAAGGAATAACTCCAGCATAACAAAGGATTAACAAAATGACTGACGTATCTACAAGCTGGGAACACATAGTTGACGCATTATTACGTAACCACAAATATTTTCCTTCTGTTAATCTTTTCCAAAAGTGAAAAATTCTTATATCAATAAATTGAGCAGTCAAATATGCAAGCATAGATCCAAAAAATGCAGGACCAGATAAGCCAAATACTTTTTCAAATGTTGCATTATCAAGGGGTGATATTTCTGCGGTTGGAACTGCCATAGCTACATATACAAGAACGACAGTAAATACACTTGCAAAGAATCCTGCGAGCACTACTTGATTCGCTCTTCGTTTTCCATATAACTCTGAAATTAAATCAGTAACAATAAAAGTTACTGGATAGGCAATGATACCAACAGAAAGAGCAAAATTTGGAATTCCTAATGCAGTCCATGTAAAAAATTTCTGGAAAATAAGATTACAAGTAACCAGAGATGCAATAAAAATTGCGGTTAGTATCATGTAAAATCTCTCTTGAAAAACAGTCATTTTTATTCTCCGTAATAATCTGTGTAAATTGTTGGAGTCTCAATTAGGCGAATTCTATGTAAAAAACATCCTTCTAGATCTTTTTCAATCGATTTCCAAATAAAAACTACCAAATTTTCGGTCGATGGTTGTTTTCCTTTAAACCAAGCAACGTCTTTTTCAAATTGTGTATGATCTAATTTTGAGATTACATTTTCTTTTACCAGTTTTTTTAAATATTCCAAATCAACGATAAAACCTGTATCTGGATTTAAATCTCCTTTTACAGTAACATGTAATTCGTAGTTGTGTCCATGCACCATAACATCTTTGCCAAATACTTCTTTATTTTTTTCATCAGACCAGTTTTCATTGCCATATTTATGTGCTGCACAAAAATGAAATACTTTGGTTAAATATGTATTATTACCATTCATAGTGATTACTAATTTATTTAAATAAAGACCTTCTTCCAACTACTGAAGTAATAGGACAATTATATAGATCAAAATTCCTTGCTGGACAATATTCTCGTCCATAAAAAATGATTTGAAGGTGTAATTTGTTCCATTTTTTTTTTGGAAATAATCGTTTTGCTTGTTTCTCAGTGTCCTGAACACTTTTGCCAGAAGACAAACCCCATCGATACATTAAACGATGTACATGTGTATCAACAGGAAACGCTGGAACTCCAAATGCTTGAGACATTACAACGGATGCTGTCTTGTGACCTACTCCAGGAAAAGATTCTAAATCTGAAAAACTGTTCGGAACTTCTCCTGCAAAGTTTTTAACTAAAATTTTAGATAATTCAATAATCGCTTTTGCCTTTGCAGGGCCTAATCCACATGGTTTAATAATATTATAAACAGTTTCATATTTTAATTTTGACATTTTTTGAGGATTATCTGCTTTTTTAAATAATGTTGGAGTTACCTTATTCACTGACTTATCTGTTGTATTTGCAGATAGCAACACGGCAATTAAAAGAGTATAATTATTATGATGATTTAAAGGAGGAGAAACTTCTGGATAAATCTCATCAAGCTTAGTGACAATAAAATTAACTTTATCTTTTTTAAGCATTAAATGCTTATAGCTCATTTAAGGCTTCAAAAGTCAACGACTTAGGCCTTGTAAGAGGTAAGCCCATTGCACGAGCCAATACTAATTGAGATATAATTCCTAATGATCGAGACATACTAAATAATACAGTATAAAATTGAAATTCTTTCAATCCATAATGATGAAGCAATGATCCAGAAGCTGCATCAACATTTGGCCATGGATTCTTAGCCTTTCCATGTTCTTTTAATACATCTGGAATAATATTAAATAACTTCGTTACTACATCAAATACTTCACTATCATTAATATTATCTTTACCAAAATTCATAAATGCCGTAAATCTTGGATCAGGACATCTTAAAACTGCATGACCATATCCAGGAATTACCTTTCCTGAATTTAGTCTATCCCAAGCAAATGCCTTTAACTCTTCATCATTCGGCACGCCTTTAAAATGATCTACAATATCTAAAACAAATTTTAAGTTATTTTGGTTAGCAAGGCCATGCAATGGTCCTGCTAAACCATTAAGACCAGCAGATAATGCATAATAAGGATCAGATAAAGCGGAATTAACAGTCAATGAACTAAATGTACTTACATTTCCACCTTCATGATCGCAATGCAACATTAAATATAGTTGCATCATCTTTAACATATCTTCTGAATGATCAAACCCCATCATTTGTAAAAAACTTTCAGACCAATCTTGAGAACCTGCATGCTCTAATCTGTCTCCTTTATCAAATCGTAATCGATAAATTGCTGCTGCAATAGCAGGGAGTTTTGCAATAATATTTACACCATCTTCAAGAGTAGTTTCCCAATAATCACCTTTTGAAACCACTAAATCATAAGCCTCTGCAAATTTACTTTCTTTTTGCATTGACAAAATCGCTGTATTGAACATTGCCATTGGATGTGAGTCTTTTGGCATGCTATTTAATACGTCCCATACATATTGTGGAACTTCACTTTTAGAGTGTAGACATCTTTGGACATCTTCTAATTCATCTTTATTGGGCAATTCCCCTACAAGCAATAAATAGAATACCTCTTCAGGTTTAATATGAACTAAATCAAGTATATGATGACCTCGAACATGTAACCCAGCATCTGCAGTTACAGATGATGTATCGCAAATCATACCCTTTACACCGCGCATTCCAGAAAAAGCTTTTTCTATTGTTACGGTGCTTGTAACATGATCACCTTTCTCGTCAAGAAGCTGTCGATAATTATATCTCCAGTCAGGTATCTTTTTTGCTAAATTTTCTTTTAATTTCCCCATAACATTTTGAATTTAAGTTTTAAACTGCATATTATGTAATTGTTTATATAGACCTTCTTTATTAATTAATTCATTGTGTGTGCCAGTATCAACAATATCTCCTTTATCTAGGACAATAATCTTATTTGCATTATGCACTGTTGATAATCTATGAGCGATAACAATAACAGTGCGATTATGCATTAATTTTTCAATAGCATCTTGAACAATTTTCTCTGATTCTGTATCTAATGATGACGTTGCTTCATCTAATATTAAAATTGGAGGATTTTTCATAATAGCGCGTGCAATTGATATACGTTGACGTTGGCCTCCAGATAATTTTACACCTCGTTCACCAATAATTGTGTCATAACCATCAGGCAGCTGCTCTATAAACTCATCTGCATTAGCTGCAATTGCAGCTTTTTTAATAGATTCATCAGAAACAGATTCAAGGCCATAAGCAATATTTGCTTTTACTGAATCATTGAATAGAAATGTTTCTTGGGTTACAATACCCATTAGTGACCTTAATGAATTCAGTTTTATATTTTTTATATCTTTTCCATCTAAAGAAATTGATCCATTGTTCACATCATAAAACCTTGGAATTAAATCTGCTAGAGTTGATTTACCAGCTCCACTTGGACCTACCAATGCTAATATTTCACCAGATTTTAAAGAAAGATTAATATTCTTTAATATCATTTCAGATTCACTTTCATAATAAAAATTCACATTTTTAAATGTGATATTATCTTTAAAGTTTTCAACATGAATCGCATCATCTGTATCATGTATATCTGATTTAATATCAATAATTGAAAATACCCGATCTGCAGAAGCTAAACCATTTTGTAGTTCGTTAAAGACATTCCCTAAATTTTTTACAGGACCTAATACACTGAAAAGTAAAAGAATAAATCGTATAAAATCCTCTGAACTAATTGATTGTGTAACTAAAACATCGCGTGCCCCTATAAAAAGCAATAAAGCAGCGATTGATGCTCCAATAGTTTCGGTAATTGGTGAAGATATTAAACGTAAACGATCTTTCCTTATCATCAATTGATAGTATTTTTTTGTTTCTGCATAAAATCGTTTTAATTCATAGTTCTTCATTACAAAAGCTTTTACGATTCTCATTGATCCTAAAGTTTCTGATATAATAGAAGTAATACCTGCAAGCTTTGCTTGTGATCGTGCTGCTCGTCTGCGAATGCTCTTAGCAATTCCAAAGATAATAACTCCACTAATTGGGATTACTAAAAGAGCAATGGCGGCTAACTTAGGACTAATAATAAATAGCAGCGATAAAAAAGCGAGAATATTAATCGGTTCTACAAATAATTTTTGAAAACTTGTCGATAAAGCTGCTCTCATATTATCGATATCATTGATAAGGATGGAAGTCAACTCCCCAGATTTATTTTTATTAAAATATGATAGAGAAAGATAATGAAGATGATTATAAAGTTTATTTCGTAAATCAGTGACTAATCTAAATTGCACTACAGAAACTGTAATATTTTTTATATATAAAGCGATATTTTTAACACTAAAAACGACGACTAGCGCAAGACAAACAGATGACATTGTTGCAATTGCAGAATCTTTCAACAACATTTCGTTAGAATACAGCTTTATACGATCATTGATTGATAAACTATCTGAACTCATTAAACGAATATTTTCTGCAACCATATCATCAAATTCAACTAAGACATTATTAATCATAGTTGCAGTAATCCAAACAGAGGTAGCATTAAAAATAACAAAAAAGATGGCAGCGACAGTTGATAATAATAAAAATGGCCAATATGCTAAAATAATTTTAAATAAACGAATATGAGACTTCTCACTCATTAGATATACTTCTTATTTTTGTTATCGTAGATCATTTTTGCATGAACTATGTCAGCTTCAAGGAATTTATCTCCAATAATCACAAATCCCAAATTTTCATAGAATTTTATAACATCTTCTTGAGCATGCAAATAGATTGCATTATCATTTGGTAACTGATTTAAAATAAATATCACTAATGCTTTTCCAATACCTTTTCCTCTTAAATGCTCTAATACTGCAAATCGTTCCAACTTAAAACCAATATCTGTTTTTCTCCATCTTCCTGTAGCAATAGGTTGACTATTATCGGAAGCCAATACATGAGATGCTTCATCTTCATATTCAATCTCTATATTCTCCGGAACATTTTGTTCCTCAATAAAAACTTCTCTTCTAATATCTAGGACCTTTTGATAGTCTTCTTTTGTTTTTACTAATTCTATTTTAATATTCATCTTAGCAATTTCAATATTATAGAATGAGAAATCAAAGACTAATTACTTTATTTATTATTTTATTCTTGAGCATTTTAACTGCTCAAGAACAATTTGAATCATATAAGGATATAGAAAAAATACCTAATGGAATGAATATCATTCACGAGAATGGTAAAACTCAGGCAATAGTGGGAATCCACGGATTTTATCCTGTATATTGGATTGAAATTCATCATGAATGGGTACAACCTTTTAATTTTCTGATAAATAAAGATATAAGAACATTCTTTTATAAATATAATTGGAATGAATGTCCTAGCAAAGTTGCTGAAGATTTTTCAATCGAATTAAAAAAATTAATAGAAACACATCCAGAAATTGATGATTGGCAAATTGTAGGTCATAGCATGGGTGGATCTGTAGTAATGTTTGCTAACAAATTATTTCCCTACAATGAAAAAATTACTTTTAACACCGTTGCAACACCTGTTTACTATGAGCGTGAAAAAACGCCTTTATTAATGAGAATATATGAATCAATATTTAAAAAACGATGTTCTGAAACAATTGACAGCTTAGACAATGAGTTTGACAATGGATTTACTAATAAACATAGACAATGGAGAAATATGCAAGCATTCGATTCTCAATTAAAAAAATATAATTTTGATCCATATAATCGAGATATTAAAAACTCAGTTGTATTTCAATTCCCAGATAGCTTAAATGGTGAAAGAGTAGGTCATAAATCAAGTCTTTATTTTTCAATTTTAGAAATCATCAACTAATTCAATAGATACAGGACAATGGTCAGATCCCATGACATCTTCATGGATATCTGCATCTGAAATATTGTCTGCAAACTCTTGATTTGTAAAAAAATAGTCAATTCTCCATCCAATGTTTCTTTGGCGAGCTCCAAAACGATAAGTCCACCAAGAATAGCGATCTGGTTCATCATGAAATAGTCGAAATGAGTCTACATATCCATGGTCAACATAAGTATCAAGCTGTGCTCTTTCTACTGGCATAAATCCTGAATAATTTGCATTAGCTTTTGGATTTGCTAAATCAATCTCTTTGTGAGCAGTGTTCCAATCGCCAGCTACAATAACATTATTCCCTGATGCAACTTGATCATCAAGAATTTCTAACAAATCATCATAGAAATCTAATTTATACTGTAGCCTTATTTCATCTTTTTGACCATTGGGGAAATAAATATTATAAAGTAAAAAATTTTCAAATTCAGTGATTATTACCCTACCTTCTTTATCATATTTATCAATCCCGAGTCCATATTGCACATGGAGCGGTTCTTGCTTTGAAAATGTGGCAACACCACTATATCCTAATTTCTCAGCAGAATGCCAATAAGAAAAATATCCATCAATGTTTTGTAGCGTATCAGGAAGTTGTTCAAATTTTGCTTTTGTTTCTTGAATACATAAGATATCTGGCGACTCAGATGAAAGCCAATCCAAGAAACCTTTCTTTTCAATTGCCCTTACTCCATTAACATTCCAAGAAAATAATTTCATTTTTGCTATTTACCCTTTATATAATAAATTAAAATATGGATTTTAAAGAACAATTTAAAAAGATTATAGATGAAAATTCCATTGTTCTCTTTATGAAAGGAACAAAAGATGCTCCTGTATGTGGATTTTCGAGTAATGTAGTTCAACTGTTAAATCATTATGGCGTTGAATACAAAGATGTGAATATCTTAGAACATGAGCAAATGAGACCTGATCTATCTGCATTATCTGGATGGCCAACTTTTCCTCAACTTTTTGTAAAAGGAAAATTAATTGGTGGTGCAGATATTGCAAATGAACTACATGAGAACGGGGAACTGCTTGATATCCTTGATGTAAATTGATAGGAAATTGACTAGTCATAACCTAAATTACTCACGTTTTTTTGGCCCGTTCGTCTAGTGGTTAGGACTCATGGTTTTCATCCATGCAACAGGGGTTCGATTCCCCTACGGGCTGCAAAATTCCCCCATTATATAAATTTATAATATCATTTTTTAAAAAAAAGACCGACTGGTCGGTTTTTTTCTTGTTTTTTCTCAAAAAAGTTATGAGATTAAGGAGTCAATATGAGTTAGTTGGAGCGGGGGGTTTTCATTGCTTTATAATAAAATCATATTATTATATCTCGACTATATCGCATGAATATGAAGCATTAATCTCCCGCTTTTTTATATAATCAAGGTATTTTAATTTAGAAATTGAGCTATTAATCTTTGAAAATGATGTACACCTTTTTCTCTTGTCGGAGAAAATCTACCAGACTGATAAAATGAAGACTGAATTCCTTTGCTTTCATTTTCAACGATGAATTCATCTTCCCTTTCGACTTTATCAATATCATTTCCAGCTCCTTTATGAAGTTTGGTAGGATCATAAACATAAGTAAGAAAAGAAACTTTTGTGCGATTGATATTAATTGGTTTCACAATATTGACTGATAATCCCCATGGATAAAAATTGAACATCATATTAGGAAAAACCCAGAAATAATATGCTGCAACTTGTTTTCCGTAATCAATATGGTCTTTTGGCAAGTCAAAAGTTTCATTATTATTATCTGAATAACCAATCTGGAGACTAGAATACTTATATAATTCTGTGGTATAGCTCCCATAATCTAAAACTTTGTTTAAACCTTCATGAACAAAAGGGATATGGAATCCTTCTAGATAATTGTCACAATACAATGCCCAATGTGCTTGGACTAAATAATCCTTAGAAAGACTACTATCAAATGCAAATTGATCTAATGGTAAAAATCCAATTCTTTCATTCATAGGTTTAAGAACTTCTTCAAAGTCAAAAGATGGATTTAATCCTGCAAACAAAAATGGACCCCATTCTGCAAGAGGAAACTGATGCAAATTATCACAATCTCGTGGAAAATCTTTTGTTTGTTCAAATTCTGGCATTGATTTGAAATTCCCATCTAAATCAAATGTTCTACCATGGTATGCACATTTAATATTTTTTGATTGCCCAGGACCTAAAGATAGAATATGCCCTCTGTGTGTACATACATTAGTCATACATTTAATTTGCCCTTCTTTATTTCTAGTTAATAAAATAGGTTCGGTCAAAAAACCATCTAATAAAGTTAGTGGCTGAATAGAATTAGTCAGCTTTAATGATGAATTATCACCAAGCCATTGCCATGATTTTAGAAAAATCTTTTCTTTTACTTGATCAAATACATCATGATTCTTATAAAAAGAAGATGGTAATGTTTCAGCTTTTGAAATGTCTTTATGAATATTGAATTGAGGAGCCAATAATACCTTTTTTATTAATTATTAAATAAAAAACCTACATTGATACCAAAATGCGTTTCCCCAAATGCACTTGATAAAGTAGGTTCTACAATAAATTGAACATCTCCCAAGTTCTGAAAAGCTCCCTGATCAAATAATATTGGAAATCCAAGCTCTATATTAATATGACTATCATTTTTTGAAACTGTTTCACTTGTGGTGATATCTTCGACGATCACAATCTCATCATGAATATTTTTTTCATTGACAAAATTTAATCTCAGGATTGGACCAACATTAAATT
>CAYZYM010000069.1:0-2542 GCA_964482595.1 uncultured bacterium
GTAAAGGGTTCTAAATCAATCCTTACTGTACGAGCATTTGGCCCAGAATCAATTAAAATATCTATACGGTAATCTTCCATTGCAGAATAAAGATATTCTTCAACCGTTGTATTAATTCTGTGTATTTCATCAATAAAAAAAACATCTCGATTTTGTAGGTTCGTTAACATTCCTGATAAATCGCCTGGTATTGAGATTACCGGACCAGAAGAGCTATAAAACCCTTTTTTTAATTCATTCGCAATAATGTTTGATAGAGTTGTTTTGCCCAAACCTGGGGGACCATAAAGAAGGATGTGGTCAAGAGCTTCTTTTCTCTCTTTTGCAGCAATAATATAAGTTTTTAAAGAATTGACTAAATTTTTCTGACCAATAAACTCTGTAAAAAGGGTTGGTCTAATTTGCTTATCAAAACTTCTTTCTTCTTTTGAGGCGATGACTATTTTTTCTTTATCAGACACTATATAGTAAGATAATTAGAGAAACATGGTTATCCAAAAAATTATTTTAATATTTTTTTTAAGAATTGACCTGTTATTGATTTTTTGTTTTTAACAATTTCTTTTGGAGGGGCCTGAGCAACAAGCTGTCCACCGCCCTCTCCTCCTTCTGGCCCCAGATCAATGATCCAGTCTGCGCACTTAATTACATCAAGATTGTGTTCAATAACAATAACTGTATTCCCACTTGAAACCAACTTTTGTAAAACAGATAAAAGCATTTTAATATCATCTATATGCAGTCCGGTTGTTGGCTCATCAAGAAAATAAATGGTATTTTTAGTGCTTGTTTTTGATAGCTCTGTTGATAGTTTAACGCGCTGAGCTTCTCCTCCTGATAGCGTTGTAGCTTGTTGGCCTAATTTAATATACCCCAGACCAACATCTGATAGGGTGTCTAGCCTTTTTTTAATAGGAAAAATATTTTTAAAAAACTCTCTGGCTTCTTCAACGGACAAATCTAATATTTCAGCAATGTTGAGATTTTTAAACTTGATTTCTAATGTTTCTTTGTTGTATCTCTTCCCTTCGCAGTCTTCACATGTAACATAAACATCGGGTAAAAAATTCATTTCAATTTTTTTAATTCCAGCGCCTTCGCATGTTTCGCACCTACCTCCCTTTACATTAAAAGAAAATCTACCAGGTTTGTATCCTTTGATTTTTGCTTCTCGTGTTTCTGAAAATAACTCTCTTATATATGTAAAAACTCCAGTATAGGTTGCAGGATTAGATCGTGGTGTTTTCCCAATTGGTTTTTGATCAACACTAACAACTCTTTCAATATCATCTGTGCGGAGCAAATTTTTAAACGGTAACATGTCTTTAACTCCAAAATTCACCAAATTTGCAAGAGCGGGATAAAGAGTTTGGTTAATTAAAGAGCTTTTTCCGCTTCCTGAGACTCCTGTAATAGCTATTAATCTGTTATATGGAAAACTAACGTCTATATTTTTTAAATTGTTTCCTTGGGCCCCTTTAATTGTAAAATGATTATGTGTAATTGGCCTATATTCAGGAAGTTCAATAGATTTTTTTCCAGATATATATTCAGCTGTAAGTGTTTTGTTTTGTGACATCATTTTTTCTAAAGAACCAGAAAAAACAATTTCTCCTCCCTCCTTTCCTGCTTTAGGCCCCATATCGATAATTTGATCTGCAGATTTTATTGTGCTCAAATCATGCTCAACAACAATAACAGTGTTCCCAATCTCTCTTAAAGATTCTAGCGTTTTTAAAAGACGATTGTTGTCTCTTGGATGTAAACCGATTGAAGGTTCATCAAGAACATATAGCACCCCTGTTAACTGTGAACCAACTTGAGAAGCGAGCCGTATTCTTTGTGCTTCGCCCCCAGAAAGGGTTCGTGATGCTCTGTCTAATGTTAAATACCCCAACCCAACATTGATAAGAAATGAAAGTCTTTTTTCGGTTTCCTTTAAAATGCCTTTTGCAATTTCTTGATCATTTTTTGTAATTGATAGTTCGTGAAAAAATTTGAGTGTCTCTTGAATGTTTTTTGTACATAAGTCGCCGATACTAATATTGTCTATCGTGACATTTAATGATGATTTTTTTAATCTTTTTCCTTCACATGAATCACACTTCCTTGTGCTCATAAAGCTTTCGATCCATTTTCGTATACCAAACGAACGCGTTTGTTTATATCTTCGTTGTAGTTCTGGAATTATTCCTTCCCATTCCCCAGTATATGTTCCGGACCATTTTTTATTTTTAAAATCGATATCCAAGCTTTCTCCCTTTAAACCATATAAAAGAATGGTACGAACTTCCTTGGACAGCTTGTTCCATGGCCTAGAAAAAGAAAGGGGATATTTTCTGCTTAAAGCTCTTAATTTGTTTCCATGCCAACCTTTTGGTTGGCTACCAAAAGGCACAATAGCTTCTTGTATTAATGATTTTTTAATATCTGGAACCACTAAGCTGGGATCTACTTCTGTAATGTGTCCCAAACCATCACACTTACTACAAGCACCATAAGGAGAATTAAATGAAAACATTCGGGGGACAAGATCGGGCAA
>CAYZYM010000070.1:0-9703 GCA_964482595.1 uncultured bacterium
ACTGGTGGTAGTGCGTGGAGATCTAAAGTAGAGGCAATTGCTTCTATGGGCTCTGATGCAGGAACTGATCCTGATAAATTATACTCAGACGGTTATAAGAATTTTAACTTTGATGTAGGTGGTCCAATTGGTGACAACGTCAAATTATACATGTCTGTTGAGCAACGTGAATTTGGTGGAAGCGTTTCATGGGGATCATACCCAATGATGACTGCTACTCCAATGACTGAAGTTCCAGCTGGTTATTACAGCGACGGAACTGATGGTTTAGTATACGGAAGCGATGCAGCTGGTGATAAAATTTGGCACATTGAAGAAGTTATTAGAGATAACCAAACCGACCCTGCGTTATTAGCTGCAGGGGTTGCTGCTTATGACACAAGTCATGTTGTATACAGTAACTATAGACGTATGCATGGACAACAACCACATGATAGTACTGAACGTACTACTATTAATGGTAACATGACTATGGACTTTGGGCCATTGCGTGTTAAAGTTGGTACTCAGGCATATACATATAGTGGTAATGGATATAGCTATGGTCGCGCACTAGGTGGTTTTACAGACGTGGGCGCTGGTTCATACAATGAATCTGACTTTGCTATGGGTTACGTAAACTTCCGTTATACAATTAGTCCACTATCATACGTGAAGGTTTCATTATCAAACCAAGACTACGAAAGTATGTCTGGCAATGAAAACTGGGGAGACGATATACAAGCATATGGAACTAGAACAAAAGCTTGGGGTTCTCCAAACTATTATCTTAGAAGAGACGGATATAATCCTGTTGGTCCATCTGAAATCTTAGGAGCATCAGGTTTTGGTAGTCAATACAGTGGCTATAATAAGAGAAATACAACTACTAATACATTTAGCTTTGATTATACCAATCAGCTTGGGTATAACGAGTTTAAAATGGGTGGTTCTATTGATAATACCGAAATCACAAGATATGGGTTAAGCCCATTCGGTGTTGCAAGATCAATTGCAACGGTAGATGCAAACTATGATGGCACTGCTAGCAATGAAGAAATCATCGCTGCAGGTGGAGATCCAGCTGACTGGAGATTCATTAATTATAGATCTCTTTATGTAACCAACTTAGGATACAATATTTATGGTGATGAATGGAACGGAACATATAATCAAGATGATCATATGCAAGCTCCAGCAGAACCAACACAATCACGTTTCTATATTCAAGACAAACTTGAGTTTAAAGATGTGGTCTTACAAATGGGTCTTTCTTTCGAAGAGATTGATACAGGAGCAATGGCTCCAGACTCAGATGGAGATGGCTATGGAGACTCAGACGGGTTTAATCACCTATACTTTAATAGACAACGTGTAGACAGAAATGGTGACGGCAATGGAAACTTTGTTTGGAAGAAAGTAAAAGCTGAAACAGCCGTTCATCCAAGAATTGGATTCTCATTCCCAGTGTCTGATCGTACTGTATTCCGTGCGAACTACGGTACTCACTGGCAGTCAGTTCCAATGTCTTATTTATACTTAGCAGATTCACAGCTATCAGCTGATATTTTAGCTGGTAACGCTACTGCATCTGAGAACCCTGCACTAAAACCTGAGCGTTCTACTCAATATGAAATTGGTATTGAGCAACGTATTGGAGCATTTGCTTCATTAAAGGTTGAAGGGTTCTATAAAGAAAGTAAAGATTACTTGACGCTACAAAATCGTTTAGATGCGTTTACATCAACATCTGGTTCAGGTGCTGAAACTCAACAAAATTGGGCACAGTACTTAAACGGAGACGTGATGGTTTCTCAAGGATTAACAATGAACTTTGAGATGCGCAGAACTAAAGGTTTGTATGCTCAAGCAAATTATACATACTCAGAAGCTAGAGGTACTGGTTCTTATGGAAGTCAAAACTTCTATATTACATGGATTGGTACTGATGACGGGTATCCAAAAGCAATGAATCTTTTAGATCATGACCAAACTCACACAGCAAATGTTATTCTTGACTGGCGTTCACCAGATGCTACTGGTTTCTTAGCCAACACAGGATTTAACGCTGTTATGAGCTATGGTAGCGGAACTCGTTATACTCCTTCTCAAATTTATAGTACACTATTTGAGAACCGTTGGGAATTCCCAGAAGGTCCTGTAAACTCAGGCACACAGCCTACTTACACAAATCTTGACCTTCGTATAGATAGAGGATTTTCTATCGGTGGCGTTGATGCAAACTTCTTTGTTGCGCTTTATAACGCTATGGACACTGAACATCCAAATGACGTTTATCACGGAACTGGTAACGTTGCTGAAGATGGTTGGTTAGCTACTGAAAGTGGGCAAGCATGGGTTGCCAACAGATTAGCTGCTTATCCTGACGTAGACGCAGAATCACTTTACTATGATCTTCTTGGTTCTCCAGGAAGATGGGGTGCTCCGCGTACAGTTAGAGTAGGCTTAAATGTGAGCTTTTAATTAATAATAAGGTAAAGAGGTAAATATGAAATTATTAAAGAATATTACCGTTTTCAGTTTGATGGCTGCTTTGCTGATGATGTCTACTGCTGTTGAAGCAAGAGATAAGGTCGCAAACAGATCAGGAGGCGCATCAAATTATGTTGATTCCAGCGGTACATTCGACGGAAACCAAATATATGCCGACGTTACCAATAATGGTCTATTCTTGGATTACCACATTTCTGGTGATTCAGCATTAGAATGGCCAAAAGGTACGGGCGTACACTCTATCTTCCAATCTGCATTATGGTTGGGGGCTACAGTGAACGGTGAAACTCGAGTATCCATTGGAGATTATACACAAGATATGGGTCCAGGTCCATGGGGTGGCGATCCGCTTTCTGCGGTGCATCGAATCTACAAAGTAGAAAAAGCGATGTTAGCTTCTCCAGCAGACTTTGCTGACTTCCAAGAATGGCCAGTTGATTTTGGTGCACCTTGGGTAGACGTTGATGGTGATGGAGTTTATACTCCAATGCCAGCAGGGACTGATCATCCAGAATTTGTTGGAGATCAAGTACTGTGGTTTGTCAGCAACGATGGGGATCCAGCTTATAAATTAAATATGGGAACATCACCATTGGACGTTGAAGTCCAAACAACTATGTTTGGTTTTGATAGACCAGACGTATTTGGTGACATGGTATTCCTAAGACAACTCATTGTCAACAAAGGTTCTAATACATTAGAAAATATGTATATGGGACTATGGTCTGATCCTGATTTAGGTTATGCAGGTGACGACTTTGTTGGTTGTGACGTTCCTTTAGGTTTAGGCTATGTTTGGAATGATGGAGATGACTCACAATATTCAACATTAGATATTGGCACTCCTGCTGCAGGATATGACTTCTTCCAGGGGCCAATGGTTGATTGTGATGATAGTGAAGACTGTTCTGTAGGTGCGAAAATGTTTGGTACTCGTCACCCAGGAAAGAAAAATCTTTCTATGTCATCTTTCGCATTCTACATCAACGGTGATGCGACATATACTGACCCTTCAGATGAAACTGAAGGATATTACTATATGCAAGGTTTAAGAAAAGACGGAAGTGCTTATCCAACAGAAATTGCTGGTGATCTTTATGACCAAAAATTCTGTTTCTATGGAGATCCAAGTGCTACACACAGTACTGCGAACCCTGTCGATGGTAATTATACACCATCAGCAGATAGACGTTTCTTAATGAACGTTGGTCCGTTTACTATGGCATCTGGGGATTCACAAGAGGTGGTATTTGGTATCTTCCATGCTGCAGGTGGTGGCGCGTTAGCTTCAGTAGATTATCTAAAAGAAGTTGATGCTCTAGCACAAACAGCATATGACATTGATTTTGCATTACCTGATTCACCTCCTTCTCCTAGTGTTCAAGCAACTGCTATGGCAGACCAAATCATTTTGATTTGGGGAGAGGAACCAGAATCATATAACGTCACAAGTGAAGTAGATGTTGATACAAACGGTAATCCAACAAACTTTGTGTTTGAAGGATATAATGTGTATCAATATGAAACAGGCAGTGGTGCTGGTAAAACAAAACGACTAGCCACTTATGATGTTGTAAATGGTATAACCGAAATCTATGATGACGTCTTTAACGCAGAGTTAGGTGAAACTATTAATATTAGAACCCAATTTGGTTCTGATAGCGGTTTATCACACTATCACTCTATTGATGGAGACGGATTAGATAATAATTCAACACTTATTACAAATCGTGAATATCACTTTGCAGTAACCGCATATGGTTATAATGCATGGGGTATTCCGAAAACGCTTGAAAGTAGCCCTCAATATTTATCTGTAAGACCAGAAATACCAAACACTTGGTCTATGGGTGAATCTACAGCAGCTGTTGGTGACGTAGTCAGCGCAGCGCATGATGGTCCTTCTCAAGGTTCAGTGGATGTAGTAATAGTAAATCCAGCTGACCTTACAGGAGACGATTATACGCTTACGTTTGATGACGCAATGCCAGACGGCACTGTTGCTACAAACTGGACACTAGTAAACAACAGTTCAGGTACAACACTAGTTTCAAACAACCCTGTTGTTGGTGGTGTTAATACCGCTACTGGTTTAGAAGTTGGTCCAGGTGGAACTCCTGTTGTAGAGGGTATGCAAGTGTTAGTAAACGGCCCACAAGAAGACTTGCTATCAGTAAGTGAGTGGGATCATGGTTGGAAAGAAAATCAGGTATTAAGAGATCCTGCGGTAGGTTATGTGCCGTGGGCTAGTTTAGGACGTACTGGCTATATTATTGAAAATAGAGCTGGTGTGCCTTATGCTGCTCCTTATACCCGTGACCATGACCGTTTCAATTATTGGGAATCAGATGATGTTGAGCTAGATTTTAGCACTCCATCGCTTGGTTGGGACTATCTTTACGAATGGGTCAATAGTTGGGTGCCTTTCTCAGCATACAGACATAATTTTGCTACTGGTCAAAAAGAGCAGATATATGCTGGATACTGGGACTATGATGGCAACCTTGACTTTGAAGGTCTTGGAGGCGGAGTAATTGGTGGCGGAAACTGGGCAGGTCCTGTATACGGCGCTAATGCTTGGGAGCCTATCTATTGTTTTGTTGGGCACATAGACTCACCATATGATCCTGCTAAAGAAGCACAATATATTGCCGATGATGATTTAATTACATCAGGCGGTTGTGGATGGGCTTACGTATGTGATAACTACACAACTAGTGGAGCACAAATCACATATCCATATATGACTGCTACTCTTTTCTGTGACTATTTAGGCTCAGGGGTATTACCTACTGCAGCTGGTCACACAACATGGGGTAGTGGATGGACAACAGGTAGTTCTGTTGTGTTTGAAATGAGTAAGCCAAACTCATCTGCAGATACTTTTACATGGAGTACAGATGGTCTTGGAGTCGCAATGAATAGTTACGATCCAGATCGTATTAGCGTATGGCCAAATCCATACTATGGGTATAACCCAGAAGAACGTGATGCATTAGACCGAAGAGTGATGTTTACCCACTTACCTGAAGAAGGTCCTGCAACAATACGTATCTTTGCTCTAGACGGTACTCTAGTAAGAACTATACACCACAATGATGCTGGAAGTCAGCACGTATCTTGGGATATGAAAAATAATTTCGAGCTACCTGTTGCAAGTGGCATGTATGTGGCACATGTAGAGACTAACTCAGGAGATAAAATCCTGAAGTTAGCTGTAATTCAACCAGAACAACGTCTCGACGTTTATTAAGGAAAGGGAGTAGAGAAAATGAAAAATACATTTAAAATATTCCTTGGATGCGCAGTATTAGTTTCGTCGCTAACTGCCGGCACGGTAAGATCAGCAGGAACTGCTGGTGCTGCTCAATTGTTAATTCCGGTCGGGGCTGAAACTATTGCTCTTAGTGGAGCAAATGTAGGTACAGTGGCTGGTGTAGATGCGTTACATTCTAACGTAGCTGGACTAGCACATTGGTCCTCTGGTTTTCAAGGAACTGTTTCAACCATGTCATATATTGCTGACATTGATGTCACATATGCTGGTATGGTTGTAAGCATGGGAGAGAGTGGAACTTTTGGTATGACTATCAAAGCATTAGACTTTGGTGAGATTCCAAAAACCACTGCTTTTGCACCTGAGGGTGACGGGCAGACTTTCTCTCCTAGCTTCTTCACTGCATCAGCAGGATTTGCGAGAGCATTTTCTGATCGTGTTAATGTTGGTGCTGCTGTAAAGGTTATTTCAGAATCAATTGAAGAAACCTCAGCAACAGGAATTGCATTGGACGTAGGTGTTCAATACAAATTCCCAACACAACCATTAACATTTGGTGTAACAATGAAGAATGTTGGTAGCAGAATGCATTATGATGGTATTAATCTAGACCAGGATCTTCAACCTGAAGGTTCTGCTTCTGGTTCATCTAATGAATCATTCAGAATTGTAGCAGATAATTTTGCACTTCCAACTAGTTTGGATATATCTGCAACATACGGACTACTAGACAACTTAGATGTTAGTGCGAACTTCACTAACCATTCATATCAGTCTAACACACTAGGCATTGGAGCTAAATATACTTTAGGTTCAGCATGGATTGGGGCAGGAACTGTAATGGTTCTTGGTGACGACGAACAACCAGCTGGTGTTAATGATGCTGATTGGGAAGAATGGAGTGGAACTAATTGGGGTGGATCACTAGGAGCAGGTGTTACTGTTCCTGTCGGTGATTACGATATGCATATTTCATATGCTATGAGAACTGCCAATGAGTTCTTTGATGATCACACTACATTACAAGTGTCTTTAGATTTTTAAACAGTTCTAGTTTAAGATTCTGAAAAAAAGGGGCTCTTTTTAGGGCCCCTTTTTGTTTTCTGTCTTTTATGGATATAAGCAGGTTGTTAATTATCAAACAACAAGTCGATATTTTCTTTTAATAATTCTGGCGGAATGTTTTGTCCTAAAAAATATTTACCACTTCCATCTTCAAAATACATCTCCCAATGCAAGTGTGCACCCTTGTCGTTTCTAAGCGCTCCACTAGAAGTGCCAGTGTTGCCTGAAAAACCAATTAATTGCCCCTTCTCTACCCTTGTTCCCGGAAGAACCCCGTCAGCAATGCTTGATAAGTGTGCATAAACGCTAATTGTTCTAAAATTAGGAGCAATACTATACCCATGATCAATTACAATTGATTTTCCTAACAGGATATAGCTATATATATCTTCCGGAGTTTTAGATAACTTTTGTGTTGTTTCTAAAAACGCATTATACGTGTCGATATCCACATCACTATGCATTGGGTTGCTACGCACTATAATACCACCAGAAACAGCCATAATAGGCCCATTTAAAGGTATTGAGAAGTCTATTCCGTGGTGTGATCCTGATCTATACTCTCTTAACGCATTTGGAAGCAAATTAAGGTGTTCAGGCACAGGATAGTCTTTTGATGGTAGCTGTATGGTTTGTAATAGTTCGCTTGCATGCAGACTGGTTGTTTCATCGATATAAAACAAATATTTATTTTTTGGAATTAGTTCTGTGTCAATAGATGATGTCGGCACAGCACACCCAGTTAAAAGAAAAATTATTAAGCCATATGAAATGTTTTTATACATTGTGTGTTAAAATATATTCTAGCCCTTTATAGTTTATACTAATTTTAACAATATTATTGCTTTCTTTGCTAACCCAAACTTTTATTACTGAGCTTTTAAGAAATACGGTATTTAATATATCCTTTTTTTTGTATGGCACCCCTTCTAATGGCTTTACATCTAGCCTATACAAAACTACTTCATTTTTATTTACATCGTCATCCCCTGCTTTTAAAAATCTGATTTTACAGGGGAAGCTTTTTACCAATGTAATGTCTTTTTTCCATACAGCGTCTTCAATATCAACAGAATTATTAGATAAAAGAAAACGCAACAGACTATTTTCATTAAAATCTTCTTGATTATACTTTAATTGTTCAAAAAACATTTCCCCTGTTTTTGTGGGCGAAATAACTATTTTTTCCCCCATAGTTATTTTACAGAAACCAACCTTGCCATATAATGATACGTCGTAACTAGGCTGTGCGTACAAAACAACGCTTAAAAAAAAGAATGCAAATATAGTGTTTTTATAGTTTTTCAAATGATCAGATTAATATTTGAGATGCAATAAAGAAATACAAAGCTACGCCTAAAATATCAATAGCGGTTGTTACAAAAGGCCCAGTAGAAATTGCAGGATCAAAGTTTAGTTTTTTTAATAATAGCGGCACGCTTGCCCCTACAGCTGTTGCAATAGTCATAGAAGAGCCAATACTTAACCCGATAACCAGCCCAAGGTTTGGCAGTGCATTCCCTGTGATTAATTCAGAACAAAAACCAATTAAAACACCATAAAGAACTCCTAATATTGCCCCCACAATAACCTCTTTAACAATTAATGCAAAAGAATTATCTGTGTCAACTCGTCCTGTAGCAATCCCACGGACGACAATTGTAGAGGACTGGGTGCCAATATTCCCTCCAACGCCAATAATAACAGGAATAAACGCTGCTAAAATAATCATCTCTTTTAAAAGTGAATCAAAATATCCAATGATTGCAGCAGCACAAACCCCACCAATTAAACTAGCAAAAATCCAAGGAGCTCTCGATTGAGCATTGCCCATAGGAGACTTTAATAGAATCTCTCTATCTTTACCAACTCCTGCCATTTGCAAGAAGTCTTCAGAGGCTTCTTGGCGAATAATATCTACAATGTCATCAATAGTAACAATACCAAGAAATCGATTTTTTTTATTAACAACTGGCAGTGCAAGGTAATTATACTGCGCAACAATTTTTGCCACATCTTCTTGGTCTGTGTCAGACGTAACAGCATGAATGTCTCTAATCATAATTTCACGTAATTTTTTAGTGCTTTTTGATGTTACAAGATTCCTTAAAGAAATTACTCCAACCAACTTTTCTTGATTGTCTACCACATAAACATAAAAGACCCTTTCATTGTCAGGGTACGCTTGGAGCGCTGCGATAGCTTTTTTGACTGTTATGCTTTGGTTCAGCATAAATGTTTCTTTTGTCATTACACTACCAGCGCTATCATCCGCATAAGACATAATTTCTTCCACATCTTCTAGGTCTTCGGCCTCCAGTTTTTCTAAAATTGAATCTTGGCTTTCTTTTGGAAGCATACTAATAATCATTGCTTGATCATTCGTCCCAAGATGTCTAAAAATTTTTGATATATTTGTAATACTTTCTTCAGATAAAAGATTTTGAATTAATGATTCATCCAGTTCTTCTAAAATTGCTGCTTTATAAGCAAACGTAGGGGAAAGTTTAAATAGAATTTTTTGATTTTCTATATTAAAACCTCTCATAATCATGGCAATATCTGCCGGATGTGTTTTGCGTATAATTTTAGTTAAGTTTGAACCAGCTTTTCGCCTTAGAAGGCGCTCTATTGTTGTTTTTAATAACGAAATTTCTGTTGAAAAGATTGCTTTTTTCATTGTATTGGATTTTCAATAAATTAACTCTACTTTATAACAAATTAAAGATTAAGTAAATGGCTAAAATAACAAAACAATCGGAAGACTTTTCAAAATGGTATACAGATACAATCTTAAATGCTGACTTAGCTGACTATGGACCCGTAAAAGGGACTATGGTGGTTAAACCATATGGTTTTTCTTTATGG
>CAYZYM010000071.1:0-2140 GCA_964482595.1 uncultured bacterium
TGCCATATCCATCTTCTGATCAATATTAGCTCCTGATGTGCTATAAATTTTTGTTGTACGCTGCACCAATTCAATTGAAACAGCAGCATGTACAATTTCTTTTGGGCGCAACAATGTTTCTGCGCCAGATAAAGCAATATCTTTTACCTCAGAAATAGATAAATCCATGACTGAATCAGAACAGTTTGTTCTATACGTTCCTTCATGTCCTTTGCGCACTTCTTCTTGGGTAAACTTATAGATAGAATATTTGGAAGCTCTTTTTGCATTTTCACATGCAGTATGGATTGATTGCAAAATATGTTGTTCGTCTAAATAAGGGGTTGCATAATAAGCAAATTGCCCATCCACAAGCACATCAATCATCACTCCTTTAGAACAATGTCTTTTAATACTATCAACATCAGAATTGTTCGTAGACAATGAATTTTGGATTTCTTCTACATATCGTATCCCAACCCAATCAGCAGGATAATCAATTTTTGATAATATTTTTTTAAAATCTAAGCTCATAGTCAGTCATTTTTGCATAGATTTTATCTCTAAAAAACAAATCTATGCCATTAATAGTTACCTGTCTGAAAATAATGCAGACATTCCCCACCTGGCATCATTATTGTAACTATATAAGCGTAATATAAATAATTAAACCAAAGGAGTTTAAAATGAGTTTAATAAAATGGAAACCATTAAACAACCAAATAGATACACTTGACAATGTGTTTGAGCAGTTTTTTAATGATCTTGCGTTTGATCCTCGCTTCAGCCTAACTACAAATCAACCATACTCTTATATGAATGAGAATAAAAAAGAATATTATTTGAATATGGATTTACCAGGCGTTGAAAAAGGAGATGTCAGCGTACGCGCTGAAAACAACCACATTATTGTTAGCGGAGAAAGAAAAAATGATAGTGCTAACAATAATTTTTATGGAAAATTTGAACAGATCTTCAAAATCCCTGAAAATGTCAAGGTTGAAAAGATCAAAGCTAGCCTAAAAAATGGAGTTTTGAATATTACTTTTCCTAAAGATAAAAATGCTATTGGAAAAGAAATTGATATCAAAATTTCTTAATTAGGAAATAAATAAAAAAAGAAGGGGCATTTAGCCCCTTTTTTTTTAATATTGCTATGTGATTTACGACAATATACTACAAACTATCGGCTCTACCCCTGTTGTATAGCTTAATTCCATTGCTTCTCACTTAGAATGCAACATGTTTGCAAAATTAGAATTGTTCAACCCTGGAGGATCTGTAAAAGATCGTATTGCGTTTGAAATGATAGACTGCGCAGAAAAAAGCGGTAGAATTAAACCAGGTGATACTCTTATTGAAGCAACCTCTGGAAATACAGGGATTGGGCTTGCATTAGGAGCTGCTGTCAAAGGATACAAGCTAATTATTGTGATGCCTGAGAAAATGAGCATGGAAAAAGAGTTAACAATTAAAGCATTAGGGGCAGAAATTATTAGAACACGTACCGAAGCTGAATACAATGATCCAGATAGTAATTTTTCTATCGCAAAAAAATTAAATAGTGAAATTCCAAATAGTCATATACTAGACCAATGGGAAAACGAATGTAATCCTGATTGTCATCACGACAATACTGCTCAAGAAATATTAGATGATTTTGGTAATGATTTAGACATGGTGGTTATGGGAGTTGGCACCGGAGGAACCATTACTGGAGTTGGAAAACGTCTCAAAAAAGAAATTCCTGGTATCCAAATTATTGGTGCAGATCCCTATGGTTCAATCCTCGGAGGTGGCGATGAAGTCCATTCATACCATGTTGAAGGCATTGGATATGACTTTTTTCCAAAGATTTTTGATAGTTCTGTCGTCGATAAATTTGTAAAAGTAAACGACAAAGATAGCTTTGAAACCGCTAGAAGCCTTATAAAAGACGAAGGACTCTTAATCGGAGGTTCATGTGGTGCAGCTACTTTTGCGGCTTTAGAGGCAGCAAAATCACTCAAAAAAGGGCAAAATTGCCTCGTAATCCTTCCTGATGGGGTTCGAAATTATATGAGAAAGTTTATTTCAGACGATTGGATGAAAGAAAACGATCTTATTTAGTTAGCATTCTTTTTGTTCTTTTACTTCTTTGAAAGGTAACAGCAAATCTGTG
>CAYZYM010000072.1:0-9157 GCA_964482595.1 uncultured bacterium
TTTTTCTTTGCATCTGCTTCTATTCCATCTGGCAATTCTAACATTATATCATGTGAAAAACCTAATTGAAACACTAGTCTGCTACCTTGGCTTTTTACGTTATAACCAACGCCTAAAATTTCCAAATGCTTTGAGAAACCACTGCTAACGCCTTCAACAGCATTATGGATTAATTGTCTCATTGTACCATGCATTGATTTTGATTCTGAATCATCGCTTTTTCTAGAAACATTTATTAAGCCTTCTTCAATTTTTAAATCTAAATCACCAAAAAGAGCTACAGATAGTTTACCTTTTGGTCCATTTACTATCACAGTAGAATCATTTTTCTCTACCTTAACACCTTCTGGCAATGTAATTACGCTGTTACCTATTCGTGACATTTTACCAATCGTTGCAAAGCAACTCTCCTCCAATATTTAATTTTTTTGCTACTTTATTACTAACGACACCTTTTGAAGAAGATATAATGCTAATCCCTAATCCATTTAACACTCTAGGAATATCATCAGATGAAACATATACTCTTTTACCAGGTTTACTTATTTTTTCAATAGTAGTAATAGCTGGTGTGTTATCATCATATCTTAAAAATAATCTAATATCTTCTTTGTTTGATTTTTTCTCTACAAATACAAAATTGTCAATATAGCCTTCTTCTTTCAAAACAAAAGAAATTCTTTTCTTTAATAGAGAAGATGGAACATCTACCCATCTTTTTTTAGATGAATAACCATTTCTTATTCTTGTACATTAATCTGCTATTGGATCTGTCATTGACATAAATCTCTCCTCTTACCAGCTTGCCTTTGTTACGCCAGGAAGTTCTCCTTTAAGCGCTAATTCTCTGAATGTAATTCTTGATAAACCAAATTTTCTCATATAACCTTTTGGACGACCAGAAACTAAACACCTATTAGTCAAACGAACATGGCTTGAACTTCTTGGAAGTTTCTGTAATTTTTTTATTGCATTCAAACGATCTTCTTCCGAAGTCTTAGGGTTTTTAATTAATTCTCTTAGCTCTTTCCTAAGAAGGTAATGTCTTTCAACTTTTTTCATTAAATGTTTTTCTCTTGCAATTTTTGATTTTTTAGCCATTATTTTCCTCGTTTGAATCAACTTCTTCAGCTGGTTTTTCTTCTACAGCTGGAGCTTCTTCTGTTTTAATAGTTTTTTCTCTTACAGGAAGACCTAACGTTCTTAACATCTCATAAGAAATTTCATCGCTATCTGATGATGTTGTAATAATTACGTCCATTCCTCTAATTGTATCAACTTTATCATAATCAATTTCAGGAAATACAACCTGTTCTTTAATACCAAAACTATAATTACCTTGTCCATCAAATGATTTATTAGATAGACCTCTAAAATCTCTTGTTCTTGGTAAAGCAACTGCGCATAATCTTTCTAAAAATTCATACATATAATTCTTTCTTAATGTTACTTTGCAACCAACAGGAAAACCTTTTCTTATTTTAAAGTTTGAAACATCTTTTCTTGCTTTTGTTATAATTGGTTTTTGTCCTGTAATCAACATTAATTCATCCAAAGCTGCTTGCAAAGCTTTAGAGTTATTTTTAGCATCACCTAATCCAATATTCAAAGTTATTTTTTGAATCTTTGGAGCTTCCATTATGCTCTTCAAATTAAATTTCTTCACAAGATGCGGTCTTACATCATTAAGATATTTCTTCTTATAAGCAGGTATATATTCAACTTTTGCCATCTTTAGCTAAGCTCCTTGCCACTTCGTTTAGAAACTCTTACTTTTGATTTATCTTTTAATATTTTAAATCCTATTCTTGAAGGTTTATTGTCATCTATAATCATAACATTAGATATGTGAATAGATCGTTCTCTCTCTGTAAAACCTCCGCTAGGATTCTCTTGTGAAGGCCTAAGAGTTCTTTTAGTTAATGCTACACCTTCAACGATTACTCTTTGCGATGTTGGAAATACTTTTAAAACTTTGCCTGACAAACCTTTAAAGTTTCCAGAAATAACTTTTACTATCATATCTTTTTTAATCTTCATTATAAAACCTCTGGGGCCATTGATATAATCTTCATATACCCACTATCTCTTAATTCTCTTGCAACTGGTCCAAATATTCTAGTTCCTCTAGGCTCATTTTGGCTGTTTAATAAAACAGCAGCATTTTCATCAAATCGAATATACGAACCATCTTTTCTTCTTAATTCTTTTGCAACTCTAACTATTACAGCCCTAGAAACATCACCCTTTTTAACCATCCCACCTGGTATAGATGTCTTTACAGATACAACAACAACATCACCAACTGTTGCATATCGTCTTTTTGACCCTCCTAAAACTTTAAAACATTGAACAGTTTTTGCTCCAGAGTTATCAGCTACTTTTAATCTTGTTTCTTGTTGAATCATTTTAAATCTTGTTTTTTTCCATTAACCTCAAAACGCGCCATCTTTTTGTCTTGCTTAAAGGTCTGGTAGCTATAATCTCTACCATATCACCGTTTTTGTAAGAATTATTTTCATCATGAGCATAGTATTTTTTTGATTGTCTTATATATTTTTTATAAAGCTTATGCTTTACTAATCTTTCTACACTAACAATCAAAGTTTTGTCCATAACATCAGAAACAACTTTTCCTACTAATCTTTGATGATTTCTATCCATTGATACCGTCCTCATTCAATTCTTTTTCTTTTAAAACAGTTTTAATTATTGCATTTTCTTTACGTAAATCTGACAAAACTTTATGATCTTCCAATTGTTGAATAGATTTTTGAAAGCGATATTTTTGCAAGCTTTCTTTGTTATCATTCAAGCGTGAACGTAAATCTTTATCAGACAACTGTCTTAGATCATTAACTTTCATCTAGTCCTCTTCTAACTACTAATTTTGTCTTAATAGGTAATTTATTTCCTGCATTTTTGAATGCCTTCTGTGCAATTTCCTTGGATACTCCCTCAACTTCAAATAATATTCTTCCAGGTTTAACATTGCTGACCCAAAATTCAGGAGATCCCTTACCTTTACCCATTCTTGTTTCTAGTGGTTTTTTGGTAATTGGCTTATCAGGAAATATTCTAATCCACATTTTACCAACTTTTCTAACAAATCTAGAAATTGTAATTCTTGATGCTTCAATTTGTCTAGCAGTAATCCATCCTGGCTCCATTGCTTTTAACCCATAACTGCCAAAATTAACCTCGGTGCCACCTTTAGCCATACCTCTTCTATGCCCTCGATGAACTCTTCTATATCGTATTTTTTTAGGCTCTAACATTACTTATTCTTCGCTTTGCTAAATCCGTTACAAATCCAAACTTTAATACCTATAATCCCATAAGTAGTATGTGCTTCAACTAAAGCATAATCAATATTTGCTCGAAGAGTGTGAAGGGGAACTCTTCCGTTCATAAACCTTTCAGATCTTGCAATTTCAACTCCACCTAATCTTCCTGCAACATTAATTCTAATTCCATCAGCTCCCATTCTCATTGTAGACTGCATTGTCTTATAAATAACTCTACTGTAAGACATTTTTTTGAACAATTGGCTAGCAATGCTCTGCCCAACAAGCTCTGCATTTAATTCAGGTCTTTTTACCTCGTTAATATTTAAATGGATATCATTAGTGCCACACAGTTTTGCAACCTCTTTTTTTAATCTTCCAACTTCCTCTCCACCCTTACCAATCACAATACCAGGACGAGCAGTATGAAGAGTGATAGTGATAGCCTGTGAAGTTCTTTCTATATTAATAGATGCGATTGATGCATCTTGAAGTCTTTTCCTAAGATATTTTCTTAATTGGATGTCTTGTGCTAAATCAATAGCATATTGATTCTTTTTAGAGAACCAATTTGAAGTCCAATCTTTATTTACATCTAACCTATATCCTTTTGGATGTGTTTTTTGTCCCATTAAATATTATCCTATAATTATTTTCAAATGACTAGTTCTTTTTTTAATTCTATTTGCACGACCTTGTGCACGTGCTCTAAAACGTTTCAAAGGAGGTCCTTCATCAACAGTAATGGTCTTAATAACAACAGTATTCATATCTTTTTCAAAAGATTCATTATTAATTGCATTTGCAACTGCAGAAGACAATGTCTTTTCAACAATTTCAGCTCCTTTTTCATTCATATGTCTTAATGATGAAAGTGCCTTGTTAACATTTAAACCTCTTACACAATTGGCAACTTTTCGAAGCTTTTTTGGTGATTGTCTAACATTGTTCGCTTTTGAAGTAATTTCCATAATTCTTATTTCTTTCTATCTCCTGAATGCATTCTAAAAGTTCTTGTTGGAGAAAATTCGCCAAGCTTATGTCCAACCATATTTTCTGTTATAAAAACTGGAATAAATTTATTCCCATTGTGAATAGCAAAAGTATGTCCAACAAAATCTGGAGTTATCACTGAATTTCTCGCCCAAGTTTTAATAACGCCTTTTTTGTTTGATTCTTCCATTTTCTCTATCTTTTTTAATAGTTTAAAATCAATATGTGGTCCTTTTTTAATAGATCTAGACATTAACCATTTCTCCTTTTCACAATTAGGTTATTTGATTTCTTATTTTTCTTTCTTGTTTTATAACCTTTTGTAGGTTTGCCCCAAGGAGTGCTTGGATGTCTTCCTCCAGAGCTTTTACCTTCACCTCCACCCATAGGGTGATCTACAGGGTTCATAGCTACTCCTCTTACTTTAGGGCGCTTCCCTAACCATCTAGATCTGCCAGCTTTACCTGATTGAACTAATTCATGATGTTTATTACCTACAGTTCCAATTGTAGCTAGGCAATCTTCAGGAACCATTCTAACCTCTCCGGAAGGCATTTTTAAAGTTGTAAATCCTTCATCATTTGCCATAATTTGCACATAAGAGCCTGCACTTCTAGCCAACTGTGCACCTTTTCCAGGAATTAACTCGATATTATGCACAAATTGTCCAGATGGAATATTTTTTAATTTCATAGCATTCCCAATTTTTAAAGAAACTTTCTCCCCAGAAACAACTACATCACCTACTTTCAATCCATCTGGTTGAATAATATATCTTTTCTCGCCATCTGCATAATGGAGAAGTGCAATAAATGCGGTTCGATTTGGATCATATTCAATTGTTGCAACCTTTGCATCGATATTGAATTTATTTCTCTTAAAATCGATAACTCTATAACTGCGTTTATGTCCACCGCCTCTTCTTCTTGATGTAATTCTTCCTTTATTGTTTCTTCCGCCTGTTTTATTGAGCTTTCTTACTAAAGACTTTTCAGGTTTAGAAGTCGTAATCTCACTAAAATCAGGCCTAGAAGCAAATCTAGAAGCAGGAGTAGTTGGTTTTAATTGTCTTGTTGCCATAATAAATTTTAAACACTAAATAAATCTATGTTATAACCTTCCATTAATGTCACTATAGCCCTCTTTTTAAGCTTAGTATACCCATTTGTTCTAATAGTTCTTCCTCCGCTTTTAACGGTCATGTGTTTAGCTTTACCTTTTCTATTGGTAATAGCTACTTTTAAAACTTTAACTTTAAATTTTTCTTCAACAGCTTTTTTTATTTCAATCTTGTTGACATTTAAAGGAACTTCAAATGCATATTTATTGCTTTCTTCCTGAAGAAGAGTCATCTTTTCAGTAACAATTGGACGAATTAATATTTGAGAAAAATCATTCATATTATTTATCTCCTTCGAACCTAGATGAAAGAATTTCAAGGCCTTTTGAATCTATTAAGATTATCTCTGAATCAAATAAATCAACCACAGAACAAGAAGAAGCTTTAACAAGATTAACATATTTAACATTGCGAGAAGCCAATAATAAATTATTATCTATTTCAGATGTAACGATGGTTAATTTCTTCCCTGCTAAACTATTTTCACTCAAAAACTGGATTAACTCTTTTGTCTTATTGCTTTGAACGCCAATAGATTCTATAATTTTAAAAGAATCATTTTTTATTTTATCAGATAAGATGCACTTAAAGGCTAACTTCTTTGTTTTAGCATTAACTTTTTTAAAATAATATTTTGGAGTAGGTCCAAAAATAACACCTCCGCCTCTCATTAAAGGAGACCTTATTGTACCGGCTCTAGCATTCCCTGTTCCTTTCTGTTTGAATGGTTTTTTACCACCACCAGATACCAATGATCTGTTTTTAGTAGAACTGGTTCCTTGTCTAGCATTATTTAACTCTGCTACCACACACTGATACACTACATTATTGTTCATAGGAACTTTAAAAACAGAGTCGCTTACTGTATAATCTTTACTATTATTTATTGATTTTATCTTCATCTTTTTAAAATAAAAACTATGCCGTTATTCGCACCTGCAACAGAGCCTTTAACATATAACAAGTTTTTTTCCTTATCTATATCTACAATTTCAAGATTTTCACTAGTAACATATGAATCTCCTGATTGTCCTGCCATTCTAAGGCCTTTAAACACTCTTGAAGGCCAAGAAGCTTGTCCAATTGATCCAGGTGCTCTCTCAGTATGTTTTGTACCATGAGTAGCAGGCTGTCTTTGGAAATTGTGCCTCTTAATCACGCCAGTAAAACCTTTTCCTTTTGATTTTGATCTAACATTTATAATCTCTCCAACTTTAAATATTGAAGAATCAAATTTTTGTCCCAACTCATAATCAAATCCATCTACAGATTTAAATTCTGCTATTGTTTTTGCAGATTCAATTCCAGCTTTCTTTAAATGTCCTGCAGTTGGCTTGTTAGTATTCCTTTTTGATTTTTTACCAAAAGCTAATTGCACAGAATTATAACCATCAGAATCAGCAGTCTTAACCTGTGAAACAGTGCATGGGCCTGCTTGTATTAATGTTACCGGCACCACATGACCATTGTCATTAAATATTTGAGACATTTTTACTTTTTTACCAATCAAACCGTACATATATCTTTAACCTTTAATCTCTATATCTACGCCAGAAGGCAAATCTAATTTCATTAACGATTCGACAGTTTTTGGCGTTGAATTAACAATATCTACTATTCTTTTGTGAATTTTTGTCTGGAACTGCTCACGAGACTTTTTATCAATAAAAGGAGATCTTAACACTGTATAGACAGTTCTTTTCGTTGGTAAAGGAATTGGTCCAGATATAATCGCGCCAGTAGATTTAGCAGTTCTTATAATTTTCTCTGCAGACTTATCTAGAAGCTTATGATCATAAGCTTTTAATGAAATTCTTATTAAATCTTTACTCATTTTTGCTTACTCCATTATTAGAAGATCTTGTTTTCATTAGCTTTTCCTCAACTTGAGCTGGAACTTTGTCATAATGAGCAAAATCCATATAAAAACTAGCTCTACCTTGAGAAAGTGATCGTAAATCAGTAGCATATCCAAACATTTCACTTAGAGGAACAGTTGCTTTAATATTTTGGTTTGAACCTTGTTGATCGATTGTATCAACTTTACCTCTTCTTGAATTGATATCACCTATTACATCACCCATATAATCATCTGGAGTTGTTGCTTCAACACGCATTATAGGCTCCATTAATACAGCTTTAGCTTGTTTGCAAGCTGTAACAATTGCTCTAGATCCTGCAACTTTAAATGCAATCTCTGATGAATCAACATCATGATAAGAACCATAAACAAGTTCAACCTCTACATCTGGTATTGGGTATCCGTATAATACTCCATTTTTTAATGCTTCTTGGATACCTTGATCAACAGCAGGTATGTATTCCCTAGGAATAACTCCACCTACAATCTTATTAATAAAATTATAACCAGCTCCTTGTTCAGTAGGTCTAACATTAATGACTACATGGCCATATTGCCCTCTACCGCCAGATTGACGTACAAATTTTTCATCAATCTTCTCAACAGATTTTTGTATAGCTTCTCTAAACGAAACTTGAGGCTTGCCAACATTTGCGTTAACATTGAATTCTCTCTTAAGCCTATCAATAATAATTTCTAAATGTACTTCTCCCATTCCAGATATTAATGTTTGGGCAGTTTCATTATCTACTTTAACTTTAAATGTCGGGTCTTCTTCCGTTAATTTATTCAATCCTTTAGCTAATTGATCTTGATCGCTCTTAGAAACTGGTTCAATTGAAACAGAAACAACAGGGTCTGGGAATTCCATTGATTCTAAAATAATATCACCTTTTTCACATAATGTGTGTCCAGTTTTAGTATTTTTTAAGCCAATAACCGCAACAATTTCTCCTGCTTTAACTTCTTCAAGCTCTTCTCTTTTATTAGCATGCATTTGTAAAATTCTTGATATACGTTCTTTGTCTCCTGTGTTAGAATTAATACAGAAAGAACCTTTCTTCAAAGACCCTGAATACACCCTAATATATGTCAGCTTACCAACAAATGGATCAGTAGCAATTTTGAAGGCAAGAGCCGTAAATGGCTCACTTTCAGAATTTTTAATACTCACTACTTCATCATCATTATCTACTAGAACTCCTTCAGTGTTTCCAGCATCTGTAGGACAAGGAAGAAAATCAATAACAGCATCTAAAACTCGTTGTACGCCTTTATTTTTAAAAGCCGACCCGCATAAAGTTGGAACAAAAGCGCTCTCTAGACAACCTTTCTTTAATGCATCTTTAATTTCTTCTGATGAAATTTCTTCTTCATTTATATATTTCTCCATCAAAGCATCATCATAGCTAGCAACTTCTTCTACTAAAAAATTTCTCCACTTATCTGCTTCACTAGTTAGGTCTGATGGAATATCAATATGCTCAAACTCAGCGCCTTTTGAATCTTCGTTATATTCAATAGCTTTCATTGTTGTTAAATCAATAATACCTTTAAAGTCTTCACCTGCACCAATTGGTAAAGCGATAGGAAGAGGTTTGGCATCTAACCTATCTTCCATGCTTTTTACAGCAGCATAAAAATCAGCACCAATTCTATCCATTTTGTTAATGAAAGCAATTCTTGGAACATTATACTTGGTTGCTTGTCTCCAAACTGTTTCGCTCTGAGGTTCAACTCCAGCAACAGCGCAAAATACAGCAACAGCGCCATCAAGCACTCTTAATGATCTCTCAACTTCCATAGTAAAATCTACGTGACCAGGAGTATCAATAAGGTTAATACGATGATCGTTCCAGTAAAACGTTGTAGCAGCGGAAGTAATAGTAATACCTC
>CAYZYM010000073.1:0-2620 GCA_964482595.1 uncultured bacterium
ACCTTAAGGTTAGCAGGAAATATGATGGGAGGACATTTAGCATTAATAATTTTTACTGGACTTGTAATGCAGATTGCACAATCTTATAATAGTGTTTTAATGGGATTAGTAGGGGCTAGTTTATTTTCAGTTCCACTATCTATTTGTATAATATTTTTAGAAATTTTAGTAGGATTTTTACAAGCATATGTATTTGCTTTATTAACAGCTGTTTTTATAGGAATGGCTGTAAACGTTCATCATTAAAAAAAGGAGAAAAAAATGGGAGCAGGTTTAGCAGCAATTGGTGCTGGAATTGGTATCGGTTTGATTGGTATGGGGGTTGCGCAAGCAATTGCTAGACAACCAGAAGCCGCAGGAGAAATAAGAGGACAAACCTTTATTTTAGCGATCTTGGTAGAAGGGGCAGCTATTCTATTAGGTTTATTATCTCTTTTCTTAGGCTAATTAAAAAAGAAAGGAAATTATGAATAATCCATTATTTGTAGTCAGTCCAGGCTTATATATTTGGTCATTAGTAATATTTTTATTGGTATTGCTTATCCTTAAAAAGTATGCATGGAAACCTTTACTTGATTTTCTTGATCAAAGAGAGAAAGAAATTTCTGATTCTTTAGCTATGGCAGAAAGCGCCAAAGCTGACCTTGAAAAAGTTAAAGAAGAATCTGAAAAAATTCTTAATGAAGCAAAAAATCAAGGGAAGTCTATTGTTAGTGACAGCAAACAGAAAGCTGAAGATTCTGCAAACAAGATTCTTAATGATGCTAAAGCAAAGTCAGATGAATTTGTTTTAGATGCTAAAAAGAAGATTGATGTGGAAAAAAAGAAAGCTATTAAAGAAATAAAAGAAGAAGTAGTTGGGCTTAGTTTAGATTTGGCATCACAAGTTTTACAACGCAATGTAAAAGATGAAGATAACAATAAATTTGTTGATTCTTCGCTAAAGGCAATTAATACTGATGAAGCAAAATCATAAAAAAATAAAACTATATTCAGAGTCACTTTCTTCTTTGGTAACAAATTTTGATGAATTTGGAGATATTAAAAATGCACTTACTGAATTGGTATCTGTGATTAAAAAAGATTCAACAGTAAATGCTTTTGTAAGATCAAAATCAACTGATTTGAGTCAAAAGGTTAGTGTTTTTCAATCTGCGCTTGGCGATATATTTGATCATCGATTGTTAGATATTGTTACTGTGATGTTAGAAAATGATGATATAGGATTATTATCAGATGTAACTAAACACTTTCTTTCCATAACAAAAAATAGATTGAATATTGCATACGTGGAGGTTGTTTCTTCTTTTGATATGAATGAAGAATATCAATCAAATCTGCTTAAGCAATTAAAAGAAGCTACAAACAAAGAAATCGATTTTAATTTTTCTGTTGATAAAAATTTAATTGGAGGATTAAAAATTAAAATTGATGATACATTATTTGATAGTACACTGAAGACAAAATTAGAAAATGCAAAATTAAAGTTAATAGGGGTATAAATGGAAATTAAAACAAATGAAATTGGCGATTTATTACGTGGTCAGATAAAGAATATCGATAGCGATGTCGATGTTAATGAAGTTGGTGAAGTGCTAGAGGTTGGAGATGGCGTTGCAAGAACAAGCGGTCTTGGCAGTGTCATGAGTTCTGAACTTGTAGAGTTTCCTAATGGAGTTTTTGGTATGGCACTTAATTTAGAAGAGGAAAATGTTGGTGCTGTGCTTTTTGGAGACAGTAGTTTAGTAAAAGAAGGAGACACAGTCAAAAGAACAGGAAAAGTTGCTGAAGTACCTGTTGGAAAAGAGTTATTAGGGCGTGTTGTTAATCCTTTAGGACAGCCTTTAGATGGTAAAGGTCCTATTAATGCTAAGCAAACTCTTCCAATCGAAAGAAAAGCTTTGGGTGTTATGTCAAGATTTCCTGTTAAAGAACCCCTACAAACAGGATTGAAAGCAATAGACAGCATGATTCCTATTGGACGAGGTCAAAGAGAATTGATTATTGGAGATCGCCAGACAGGAAAATCTGCGATTGCTACTGATACAATTATTAATCAAAAATCTTCTCATAGTTCTGATAGTCCAGTTTATTGCATTTATGTTGCAATAGGACAAAAAGCTTCCACTGTGGCAAAGCTAGTTGCAGAACTTGAATCAAATGGTGCAATGGACTATACAACAATTGTTGTAGCAAATGCTTCAGATCCTGCTCCACTACAATATATTGCACCATATTCTGGTTGTGCAATGGGTGAATACTATAGAGACAATGGAATGCATTCACTTATTGTGTATGATGATTTATCAAAGCAAGCTGTTGCATATAGACAAATGTCACTTGTATTAAGACGACCTCCAGGCCGTGAAGCATTTCCAGGAGATGTTTTCTATTTACATAGCAGATTGCTTGAAAGAGCTTCAAAACTATCTAAAGATTTAAATTCTGGATCATTAACTGCCTTACCAAATATTGAAACACAAGAGGGAGATGTATCTGCATATATTCCAACAAATGTAATATCAATTACTGATGGACAGATCTACTTAGATACAAATTTATTTAATGGTGGGGTTAGACCTGCTGTTGATGTAGGCCTTTCAGTATCAAGAGTTGGTGG
>CAYZYM010000074.1:0-1718 GCA_964482595.1 uncultured bacterium
TTTGTCAAACCATTTGTCCGGTAATATACTTCTCATCGTTAAAAGTATCCAGCTATATGCACCAGCGGAATACCGTGTTTTAGGGTTTTTAGCACTTATTGCTTTTTCAATGACTTTCGCTATTACTATCGGATCAGAATAATCGTTAAAGCTGTTTTCCTCTGTGTCATCAGGGGAACCATAGAAATTTTCATATTCCGAGTTTTTGCTATATTTTTCAAAATATTTCGCTGAAGCATTGCCGATGTTTGTTTTGATCATGCCTGGTTCAATAATTACTACATCTACTCCAAACTGTTCAACTTCTAATCTAAGCACATCAGACCAACCTTCAAGCGCATGTTTAGATGAAACATACCATCCATAAAGAGGATTATATGCTTTCCCTAATACTGATGAAATATTGATAATAGTTCCACTGCCCTGTGCTCGCATGTGAGGTAAGGTCGCTTTAACAGTTCTTCCAATACCAAATAAATTTACTTCAAATTGATATAATGCATCTTCCATTGATACATCTTCAATAGCGCTACCTACAGCAATTCCGGCATTATTCACCAATACGTCTATTCTTCCTTGTTCCGCAATAATTTGATTGATAGCATTCTCTACGTGATCTTGCTTAGTAACATCCATTTCTAATGCTACTCCCCCAATATCATTGAGATATAAATTCTCTTCAACAAGAATATCTCCGCCATAAACAATATGCCCCTTATCAATTAAGTATTGAGCAGTAGACTTTCCAATGCCGTGTGCAGTGCCAGTGATTAACACCACTTTTTGTCTATCGCTAGCAAAAACAGTTCCAAACAATACTATTGATAAAATAATTTTTTTAAACATTTTAACTCCTATTTTTCTTTTGAATTAATTATAAGCCAAGCAAAAAAATGCATAATCTTATTTAATAGTTTTTCAAACATCTTTAGAATGCCAGTATGCTAATGCAATAAATAATGCTTGAAATGGTAATCTTCCCCATGCTGTAGCAGCAGAAATATCCATTGCAGCTCCATTGGTATATGCTAGATAGATATTTGCTGGAAATACTGCAATTAATAGTGCAATCAACCCCCAACCTGCATAGTATCTTGTTTTTGGAATGAGCAGCATTGCTCCAAACAATACTTCAAAAAATCCACTAATATAGACGGCTGCAAGCCCAAATGGCAAAAATGGTGGATAAATCTGCAAAAACCAGTCTGGATCGATAAAATGCTTTATTCCTACACTAATATAGAAATAAGCCATAAGGATGATTGTAATAAGCTTAAATATCTTCATTATACAGATATAGATCCTTTTCTAAAATCTGTTTTACCAATACGAACATTAATTAGTACAGGAATTCCCATTTTTGCATCTGACTTTGCCTGCAATAATACATCATGTAATTGTGAAGGCTCTGTAACTAAAAATCCTTTTGCTCCATACCCTTCTGCAACTTGATGATAATCGGTATTATTTAAATTTGTTCCAATATCACTTCCGAGCATATCAACTTGTTCTCGAGCAATTTGCTGCCAAGACGCATCATTCCCTACAACAGCAATTACAGGAAGTTTATGTCGAACAAATGTATCAAATTCAGCTAAACTAAACGCAGAAGCTCCATCTCCATAAATAATCCATACTTCTTTATCTGGAAATGCGCTTTTTGCTCCTAATGCAAACCCTCCACCAACGCCTAACGTTCCAAATGGGCCTGGATCAAG
>CAYZYM010000075.1:0-1579 GCA_964482595.1 uncultured bacterium
AGATACACTTTGGAAGTTTACTAATGAATCTACAAAGAAAATAAATTTATTGGAAGATAAGAGGGATTTAGACTTTAACAATATTAATAAATGGAGTCCAGCAGATATTTATTTGGCATCAGCGAAAGCTCAAAGGTTGTTAAAGACTGTTGCTAGTGGTGGCGACTTTAAATTTAAATTAGGTCCTAGTGGTACAACACTTACATCTCTAGATAATTTTCAAAGTTTTTCAGTATTAAATGCTTTTATAAAAAAACTTATAGATGATGGAGAATTACTTCCTTTATCTCTTAAAAAATCACCTGATCGTAAATCTACAATTATTAAAACTATTAATTATATTGAGGGTGATGTTGCTAAAGCATTAAAATCTCAACAAATTGGTTATCATGGTTATGTTTTTAGTAAAACATCAGATGTATTTAATTCAAAAGATGTGTATATAAAATTTACCACCAAACCTAGAATTATGATGCAATTTAGAGATAAAGGTACTTCGGGGGTTAGTAAAGGAAGAGCACCAACATATTCATATCAAGGTATAATTACGGGTGGTACTAAAGCTCTTGATGGTGGTCTTGCCGGAAAGTCCATTGGTGATGTTTTTGGTCAAGTAAATCAATCTGCAGGAACATTTTTTTCACTTGCTGCACAAAAAGCAACTATTGATGAAGCGGTTGAAATATCTCAACAAATGGAAAGTGATTTTGATAAAGCGATTAATAATAAAATTTGTGATAAAGTATTTTTCTTTGTGAATTCTTACAGCAATCAAAATTTTAGGACAAAGGTGGAATTCTTTTCTGCGTTATATAATTATTTTTCTTTAGAAAAACTTCAAAATAATCAGCAACTTGTAGAAAGAGCAAGAGCACAATTTATATTTGGGAAGTATCTGGGTGGTTCTATGATAGAAATGTTTGAAAAAGATAAAACTCAAGCTAATGAAATGGTAACTAATATGATATTATATGCAGGATCTAGAGCACAAAGTTCTTCTCCACATTGGAAAGCTGCTGATGTATCATCTTTCTAAATATATATGTACTAACTTTATAAAATGAAAAGTCTCGCACGATTTTTATCTGAAGCAACGGCAAGTAAGTCACTTGCAGTACAACAAGCTACCCGTCTTGGATATACCAGTGACGGTCATGGTGGATGGTATGATAAGAACGGAGAATTTGTTGCAAAGACAGAAGGTGATAAGTTAAAGTTTTATAATAAGAATCAGCGTCCCGGACAAGATCCTCCACAGAAAAGAAGTGCAAAGAGTGAGCGTCCAGTAGCAACTCAAGCTAAAACACCAGACCAAGCAGCAAAGCAAGCTTCTAATGGTGAAGGACCAGAATCACCAAAATCAGAAGATTTGGGTACAATAACAATTTCTTTTGGTAGGTTCTATCCTCCTTCGATTGGACATCAGAAATTGATGAATAAAGCAAAGACAGTTGCTGGTAAGGATGGAACATATAGAATTTATCCATCAAGGACACAAGAACCAAAGAAGAATCCATTAGATCCTGATGCTAAGATTTCTGCAATGCGTCAGATGTATCCTGATCATGGAGAAAGAATT
>CAYZYM010000076.1:0-4843 GCA_964482595.1 uncultured bacterium
AAAGATGATTTTTCTGATGCAGAAGAAAAAATTAAATATTATAGCAAACATACAGATGAGGCATTGCAGATTATTAATAATGCTCATGACTATATAGAACAATTCAAAGATTCGAAACAAGAACGATTAATATCTTTATTAGTATTAAATAAGTATTTTTCTTTATCAGGACAAAATGATGGGTAACAAAACCATATCTATTCTATTTGATGTTCAACAATTGTACTATTTACCACAATATTTACCAGTTTATCATGAACTATTAAAGCAAAATGCAGGTGATGCAACTTTTGTATTCTATCATAGCATACATGATAAAATCATAAACCGTATCATTAAATCAGAACATCTCAATTATGTATGGGTTAAAGACAAAAACGAAGCAAATCAATATTACAAGAGTGAAAAGGCAGATTGGATATTTTTTGGTAATACATTTCCCTTTTTAGATGAAGTACATCAAATAAGCAAGTCCGCACAACTTGGTCATGGGGTTGGTCCAAAAGCAAGTTATTATACAAAGTCAGATACACCAACTACTGTAAGATTTGTTGAAGGGCCATATCGAACAAGTCGCCTGAATAAAATGTATCCTAATGATAGTTTTGTTGATGTTGGTTTTTGCAAATTAGATCCAATCATTAATGGGAATAGCAAAAAATTTGATTTAGAAAATTTAGGATTGGATCCATCAAAAAAAACAATAGTTTATGCACCAACTTTTTATCCAAGCAGTATTGAACGTTTTCCCAAAAATTTTCCTGAAGACTTTAACGAATATAACATATTAATTAAACCACACTATTTTTCTATTAGTAAAGATAAATATAAAAAACAACGCGACTTGCTCAAATATTGGGATAGTTATGATAATGTATATTTAGCAAAAGTTGATGATTATTCTTTAATCCCTTTTATGGCGACTGCAGATTTGTTGATTAGTGATGCTTCATCTGCAATTATCGAATTTGCGGCATTAGACAAGCCTGTAATATGGTGTAATTTTCTAAAATTACGTTGGAATTATAGAGGAATCTTTTCTTATCGATTTAAAAAACGTATGGATGAAGATTATAAAGAATATTCCAAGATAGCTGTCAAAACTGACTCTTATGAAGAACTAAAAACAACAGTAAAAAATCAAATAATGCATCCAGATCAATTGTCAGAAAATCGTAAAAACTATTCAGAAAAAATGGTTGGTAGATTAGACGGAAAAGCTAGTAATCGCATTATAGATTATTTGTTAAATAACATTTGAGATTATTCATATATTATAATCAATAAGGGGTGTGATGAAAAAAATTGGTTATACAACAGGCGTTTTTGATTTATTCCATATTGGACATCTTAATATATTAAAACGAGCAAAATTAGAATGTGATCATCTCATTGTTGGAGTTACGACTGATGAACTTTGCCTTTCTGCAAAAGGAACCAAACCATTTATCCCTTTTCAAGAACGTATGGATATCGTTGAAGCCATTAAATTTGTAGACGAAGCAGTACCACAAACAAGCTATGAAAAGATGGAAGCTTGGAATAACTTAAAATTTGATAGGATGTTTGTTGGAGATGATTGGAAAGGAACAGAAGAATGGATTCAAATTGAAAAAGATTTTGCAAAATGTAATGTCGAAATTATTTATTTCCCTTATACCACTCACACATCAAGCACTATTTTAAGAGACATATTAGATAAAGCTTAAATCTCTACAGATTTGCATCAAAATATTTGACTAAATCTTCAAATCCTCCAATTGGTTCTCCATTAATCACAATTTGTGGAACTTGAAGTCCTTTTGTCATTGATGCCATTTGTTCACGAGTAATATTTTCTTTTTCAATATCAATTTCTTTGAAATCAAATCCATAATCGGATAACAATTTTTTTGCAGACTTACATGGTCCACACCAGGACGTTGTATAAATGATAATGTTTGTGTTTTCTCTATCTAACATATTCAAATTTATAATTTTTATTTATTTTGTCTTAAAAAAAATAATAATTAAAATAGCACATGTTTGAATTGTATTACTGGGGAATTTTTGGAGGAGTAATTATCTTTGTATTCTTGATTGCTCTTTTATTTAATCATTAAAAGGAGTATAAAATGGAATTTTTAGAATCATTTGGTGCATATTTTGAAGCAAACCCTAATATGATTGTTGTTCTCAGTTTATGGGAAGCTATATGGACACTTCTTGGTGTTTGGTTTGCAGCAAGAAATAATCAAAAAGTATGGTTTTTTGCAATGGGTCTTCTTCAAATCTTTGGACTGGTTGAAATTATCTACTTAGCAACGCAGACAAGTTTCTTTAAAAACTTTAATCTAAATGACTAAACATATACCAACAATCATTGCACTTATTATGCTGGCAGGAATGTTAGGTCTAATGAGTAATTGTCAGGTAAACACAGATGTTCCCTTAGAGTATAATTCTCCCATGGAGACAGATAAACATTTAGATGAAAATGGAACACCAATGAAGAAAAGAATTGTGAATTGGGAATTTCAAACAGAAAAACAAAATCCTTGAAAAAACTCTTATCTTTTCTTTTATCATTAGTGTGTCTTTACTTTGCTTTTCAACAAGCTAATATTCGTGATATTGCTACCACAATCACTGAAGCTAATTTTATATACATTCTTTATACGTTAATCATTACAGGATTCACTTTTTTGGTGCGTTCTATTCGATGGAGAATTCTGTTAGAAAAAACAAATTTAAGCTTGCATTCTTTCTCTGCAACCGTTCACATTGGATACTTTTTAAATAATATCTTACCATTACGTGGAGGTGATTTAGTTCGTGCTAAGCTTTTCTCCAATTATCATAAAAATACAAGGATGAGCTATGTTTTTGGAAGTCTAGTAGGAGAAAAGATTATTGATCTTTGGATGATTGGTTTATTTACAATCATTCTTATTGGACTTGGATATACAGATGTACTAGGGACACAATTTACTATGATTCTTATTGGAACATATCTTCTCAGTTCATTAATTATTTTTGGAAAACATACAATCTCATCTCAATTATTAAAATATATACCAGTCCTAGAAAATTTTATTGATGGATATCAGCTAGTATCTAAAAATAAACTGCATCTATTTGGTTGGTCTATAATATTATGGACTACATTTGTTTTTTATGTATCTGTTGCGCTTCAATCAATTGGAATTAATCTAAATATAGAAGAAGTGCTGGGTCTAACTATATTATCAAGCATTGTTACATCAATGCCTTTAGCTCCTGCTGCAATTGGCACATATCATCTTGCAGTAGTTTACTGTCTTAACGGTTTATATGGAGTACGTCTAGAGGATGCGCAAGTGGCAGCTGTAGTGATGCATAGTATATTTTTTGTATATACTATAATATTTGGTTATGTATATTTACTCACTGAAAGCATTGATATAAAATCTATAACAAATGACAAAGAAAACTAAAGGGCTACTTACTGTATTATTTGCATATACTCTTGCAATATTTTTAGGAGCATATTCTATATCATTTGTAACACATCTTGGAGATATGTGGCAAATTCTTGTTGCAGATGTTGTTGCAACATTTGTGATATATGGTTTTAGTGTAGCATATAAAAATTCGTCATTTTATGATCCTTATTGGTCCGTAATTCCACCATTTATCCTATTATTTTGGATATGGAAATATGATCTTATGTTCAATGGCACTGTTAGTTTATTGATGTTTGCAATGTTATTTTGGTCAATCCGACTCACATCAAACTGGATGAAAACTTGGGAAGGTTTACATCATGAAGATTGGCGTTATATTGACATGAGAGAAAATTTAGGGCGCTCTTTTGAGCTATTAGGAAATTTAGGTGGTATTCACTTTTTTCCAACTTTCATTGTATTCTTTTGCTGCATGCCAATGGCAGCAACAGTGGCAATGCAAGAAATTAATCCTGAAACAACAATGCAAGCTTACGCAGGATTCTTTGTTTGTATTTTAGGAATCTTATATGAGATTATTTCTGATAGACAATTACATCGTTTTAGAGAACAAAATCCTAATCAATCAGGCGTGATTGAAACAGGATTATGGAATTATTCAAGACATCCAAATTATTATGGTGAAATATTATTCTGGTGGGGAATATTTTTATTTGGTAATGCATATTCTGGAATGAATTATTTAATTCTTGCTCCTATTTCTATGACATTGATGTTTTGGTATGCTAGCATTCCATGGATTGAAATAAAAATTCTAAGAACAAGGCCACAATATAAAGAATATCAAAAAAGAGTTCATATTCTATTTCCAGAAATCACTATATTAAAAAGATTATTTGGGAGATAAGCATGATGGATAAAAATTCTATATCAATATTAAAATTCTTTGCGTTGATAGCGCTTTTACAATTTTTACTTTTTCTCTTTGTGATGGTGCCAAATAAAACTTGGCATCTCTTAGGATAATCTAAAAAATTTTAAATCTTACCAACCAAATGAAAAATAATTTGAATTTTATCTTTCATTTTCATTGTTAACAGTGACGGGCGTTTAATATTATAGTCAGATAGATTAATATCAAAACTTGTATCAACAATTATTATATCATTATCAACGATAAAATCAACAGGAATCTTCACTTCTTTCTTAATACCATGAAAAAATATCATTCCATTTATGTAGTATTTATCTTCTTTCTTTATTATTGATGAAGAAAGAAAACCGACAGAAGGATAAAAATATTCCTCAATAACGTCAAGCATGTTAGAATCGCGATTAGAATTTTTACTATCAAAACTAAAAACAGGAACGTATAAGTCTACACTTGATAAAATGGGTTGATCTTTGTCAAAAATAAA